>JAESQE010000343.1 GCA_016765335.1 Planctomycetaceae bacterium | reverse complement strand
TTGTTCAAAGTGTTGGATGTTCGAGACGCCAAGAATTTGATATATTAGATTGCGAGGCATGCTGGTGATCGCCTTTAAGGTGGTGTGAAAAACATCAGCATGTCCTCATTTTCTACAAAATCAACCCAAGTACTAAAAAACACGTTGAACCAAATAAAATGAATCACCAATAACACTGGTGATTGACATGAGTGAAATTTAAACGATGTCAGCGTGACACGTTGTCACGATGCATCACGTACTTTCATCGCGTTCAATATCGTAGCTAATCAACCGGTAATCCCCTTCAGAGAGTGTGACACCAACACTTTTCAAATTACTTCGTAACCTACTAATTAGCTTCCTGGTATTATCATCTACAGCGTGGCCTGCATGATTCATCTGGTCAAACCATTGTGGAAACTCCCACCCACTTCGATAAGCCTTGGCGGCATCTACAAAATAGGGCCACTGTCTTTCAGTCATGGTTATGGGATCGCCAGAAATACAAGTTGAGAACACTTTGCGTTCGAATTCGTTGTACTTGATATTAAGATCCATTATATCCTGCCAAGCCCCACTTTTTCCCTCTTTTTTGGCAAGCCAATCGACTGCTTTCTTTTTCTCAATCGCCATCAACGAAAGAGAGTCTTCTGTTTTATTAATTTCCTTTTGGATAGCCTCTAAGATTAAATCACAAGCAGTTCTTTGTGAGCAAGGTTTGTTTCATTAATATTGTTTTGAAAACCCAATCCCCAATAATTTAAAAGGCATTTTGAGAAGCGATTTAATTTGTCCGCATCTCCAATTTTCTCGAAGAGGGTCATATTTGCTTCTATGTACGCAAAGCTGATCCCTCCGAAGATATAACTCATATGCTCCATCACCATTAACTGCATTGTATCTTTTTTGGGGTAATCGGGCTTTAACGACATTGTCACTTCATAAATCTTAAAACCAATATCGTCCCGGATAAAGTCTTGCAAAGGGGCCAAGGTTGATAAGACATCACCCACTTGCTTGATTTGTTCATTTGTCGGTCCTTTCCCGCTTAACCAATCTTCTCTTACTGCTGTCTCTAATAGTTCACGCCAAGCAGACAACACATTGGCTCCATCATCGAACCACTGCTTAATCTGATGAGCCTGATATCATTTTCATGAGGTTCCATGTCCTACACCTTTCTCTATCTGGAGCGACGGGCACCGCGACGGGAAGGCGTTACTCCGTGCCGGTGTCCATCAATGGGTAGCTAATCCCCACTCCAAAACTTCAGGAAATCATTTCATCTCGCCGTAAACAATTCTGCCATAACTGGGGTCATAATGAAACTCAACCGACTTCTCGCACTACATCCACCGCTTTTTGCAGATCGCGTTCTGCGTAAATCTGTGTGACATCCGCTTTAGAATGCCCAAGCAGGATTTGAGCAGCTTCCAGACCATGGTGTTTCCGGATGTAGGTCGCGTAAGTGTGACGCAATTGATTGGGGGACCATTTAATCCCCACCCGCGTTGCTGCCCGGTCGATTGCTCTACGGTAACTAGTGCGGTCGTACCGATGGGAATAGTGCAGACGCCCTACAACTCCCGCAGCTTGTGTCAGTTCCTCGGGAGAGAACAGATAACTTTCTTCTGACCGATTCAACAGCGGTTGCAGAATCCGTTGAGCCTTTGGTCCGAGCATAATCACACGGGATCGTCCATGATGTTCGGTTTTGTGTCCCTCGGGAGCATATTTCCAGACATCAAATGAACGATCGATATTGCAAATCCGCATCGAACAAACTTCATCCGGTCGCATCCCGGTCACATATTGCNGTCGAACCA
The DNA here is from genome assembly GCA_016765335.1 of Planctomycetaceae bacterium. Classification (GTDB taxonomy): domain Bacteria; phylum Planctomycetota; class Planctomycetia; order Planctomycetales; family Planctomycetaceae; genus Rubinisphaera. The sequence goes on along the minus strand of JAESQE010000343.1, from coordinate 4,080 downwards.
TACGAGCCACAATTGGCCCGAGTCCCCGCAGCGTTTTAATAACATCGAAGGGATGAACGGAAAAGGATCGGCTTCGGTTCTTTCGCTTTGGAACGCCCCCTGCGGAGTCCGGGAAGTGCCTTGAGTGCCTGCCAGACTGGAGCCGGGACACATCCTTCAACCACGCCGAATTTGAATGTTCTCACAATCAGCGAAACATATCCGTTGATCACAGGCCGGGAAAGATCCTTCTTCAACATCCGGTTTCGGGCTTTTTCCAGATGTTTCGGCGTGAATCGGTCTGTTTTCAGATCGCCACATTCCTCGACCAGCATCCGTAGAACAGAACGAACCCTGCAAACTTCTGATGTCTGCTTACCATCCTTCACGTAATAATTTTCTGCATGTTTCACATAAACAACACAGAGCCTGGAAATAGAAACCGAAGAGCCGTATTTGTCCAGATTGCCAGCGGACCAATTAGTAACAATTTCTGCCCACTTGGAGCGACTCTCGCCGGAATCAAATTTCCCGAGATAAATCATCCGACCATGAACGCGGGTGTAAGCTTGTCCGGTTGGTTTGTGAAGCTTGATAAGAGGGGGCAGCAGCTTTGCAAGCCATGATAAACGCCTTCTTTCGCATGACTTTCACAGCGTTTCAGAGTACTGAACACGGTGAAAGTGTGTAGTAAAGTGTGTAATTACTACCGCATCGCGAAAGTGGCGAGTGACGTAAAGCTACGTCCGATAAAGACTTAAGTAAGTGGTCCTAACAGAACTCGAATCTGTGACCTCTTGCATGTCAAGCAAGCGCTCTAACCAACTGAGCTATAGGACCGTTTTTGCAAATCTAAAGATTCTTTGGAGTACATTTCACTTGAAATATCCATCTTCTGGAACAACCTGACTATCACGGCTAGTATTTATTGACTAGCAAATGTGCTATGAGGTTCGCTGTTGATTGCTAAGGGGAAGTTAGCTTCTTAAATGCTTCGCGTCAACAAGTTTGAGGGGGATTGCTCGGCTTGGCTGCGAAAAACTCTCGGTGTTTGGATTTTATTGATCGCACGATCTCCCTAGAAACAATATGTCCATCTATTGATTTGACGGCAGATGTCTTGGAGTATTCGTATCTTGTGTGACTGTTGGAGGTTAGGGAATGCCCCGTTGTTCATTCAGGTTTCAATGCGAGGNGTTTTTACAGTTTGGCAAAGAAAAACAGGTTCGTAGGCGTTCGTTTTTCGGAAATTGCTGAGGAACAATTGAAAGTCAGACGATAATGATTTTAATGGTTCTTCTGGAATGCATGATTCTCATTTACAAGCATTGTTCTATTTCCTAAGAATTGCTAGCTTGCTCAATGACTTTAAAGACACCTCAATTCGTAGTGCAATCAAGAAGAAACTCCCAATCAATGACTGTTAAACTGATTTATAAGAACATTTTGTTGGGGGTTATTACGTTCTCCATTCTTTGGGGAACTGTTGAGGGTAAAGAGCCGATTTCTGCACCTGCTGAGCGGGGGAATATTCNGTCACCTCGGATTATTACAAAGTCTCATCAGCGTACAAATTCTGATCTTCTGAAGCTGGTTGAAGAAGCAATTAATGTTTCTGAGAGGCGTTACCTGGTTGCTAATTCGCATTCTCCATGGCAAATTTTTCATGGACTCAATGCGTTTCGAAGAGATTTTCAAATAGAAAAAGATGGCGAGCTAATTAGTGCAATGGACTGGATTTCGCAATCGAATCCGCAGTTCCAAGACTTGCCTTGGTTCGAGAAAACGGTTCATGGCGGCAGGGCTCATCGGTATACTGTGCCTTATCATTTTGAGGGACATCCCAATCAATCGCTGGCGTTGATGGTGATGTGTAATTTGCCTACCGACTTTGAATTTAAAGTTGAGAATGGCTCGGTTACCATCGCTGAAATTATTCATAATGCCAAAATGGATTTGAATCCAAGATCAGAATTAACTTGGACACTTTGGTTTCTCACTCACTATCTCGATTCCGATTCCACCTGGGTTACTCGTAAAGGAGAGACTTGGGGAATTGAGCAGTTGGTTGCAGACCAAATCAAAACCAAGGTGACCAAAGCTGCTTGTGGAGGAACACATAATTTGTATTCACTGGCAGCTGCTCGTAATAATCATGTACGCAACGGCGGAGAACTGCGAGGAGTTTGGGTTCAAGCAGATCAAAAACTGAAACGCTATGCGATGGCTGCTCGTTCGCTGCAACGACGCGATGGTTCGTTTCCAACCAGCTACTTCCGTGGCTATGGTTCTCCGAAAAACTTTAATGAGCAGATTTCATCGAGCGGGCATATGATGGAGTGGTTGATGCTGGCTACGAGTGATCGTCAGCTTGATGATGAATGGATTGAACGCGGAATCAAACATCTGGCTAGCCAGTTGGTTGACAACCGTGATAGTTCAGCGGAATGTGGGCCGTTGTATCATGCGGTCAGCGCATTGACTTTGTACCGTGATCGAGTGAATAATGTTCCTTGGCCCAACCCCAAAGTGCAATCCGAAACGCCTGCTGTCCAACAAGAGAGCCTGACTGAGGGAAAGGCAAGTCCCCAAATGTCTCCCCGTGTTCTTCCCCAAACTGGCAATGAAAAGAAAATCCCTCAACTCTCCATTATTCCTGAAGAAGACCAATTCGAATTACCTCGAATCAGGAGCAATGCCACAAAGCCTGCAACCAGCCAGACTGCAAAAAAAGAAAATAGCCGGCGGACGAGAAGAAAAAAACGCTGAGGAAAAGAACAGATCAAAGCTGAAGCCCAGACAGAAATCTTGGCTGCCCCCTGATGTTGAAACGCAGGTGAAATTAGCCTTGCTTGCAGTGGATGATTTTCAGTGGTCGATTTTGTGCTGTTGGGGTGGCTATCGCTTATGTTGTCATCGTTTGAGGATTCGGCTTTAGGTAACCTCTATAAATTCAAAAGACATTGCGGACGGAGGGTAGACATTCATGTCTGCCTTGAATGAAGGCCTGCTCAAACGACACAGACAGGAATGTCTGTGCTCCTTGTGTGGGAATGTCTGTGCCCCATTTGAATTCATAGAGGTTTCCTTTAATCGCTCACTGCTCACCTTGATTTTTCTTGAAGTCTTAATATGTCCGATCCCCTGACCAAAGCCTTGATTGTCGATTTTGAATCGATCCCAGGGACTCCCTGCCCTTGCGGAACAGCCCGTCGAGCATTTGCTGATGTTGCAGATTTCCCTGCAACGATTCATCAGACAGAAATCTCAACAGAGGCTCAAACACACTATCATCGTAAGCTGACCGAAACCTACTACATTTTGGAATGTGATGAAGACGCGAAGATCGAGCTGGATGGCGAGCAAATTCCTATCCACTCTGGCATGTGTATTTTAATTCCTCCTGGCGTGAGGCATCGTGCAATTGGTCAGATGAAAATCCTGAATATCGTCATTCCGAAATTTGACCCCAACGACGAATTTATTGACGAAGCCTAATCTCAAATTCAGAGGTTATTGAAGACAGTTTGATTATCATAGGTAGCTCAAAACCCTCTCTAACTCCCCCTTCGTAAAGGGGAGAACCAGTTGATCCGCTAACGCTCAGTCATCTTCGTGATCTTGCCTCAGCATGGCTTGCAGCATGCGGTAGGGGGCAAGTAAATTGCTCATGAGATTCACTTCTGATTTCTTTGTCTGACAAAGGATCAGTGTCAGATCGTCTCTTTGCAGAGAGTCTCCGGTTTGTGATCGGACAGTTTCCAACAAATCCGGAATGAGATCTGCCCCGTTGGGTAACGGCATCTTATTCAGAAGATTGAGCAGACCTCCGATCCCCAGAACTTTACCGGTTCGATCTTCCGCTTCCATCAGACCATCGGTAAACAGGAGAACGAAATCTCCTTCATCCAGAACCTTCTCGTACAATTCATAGTGAGTTTCGTCAGTGACACCCAAAGGTAAATTCGTTAGCGGCACAGAGGCTTCCGATTGGTTAAACATCAATGTCGACCATTGTTGATCTTTTTGTGAGTAATAAAGCGGCGGCGGATGCCCTGCGCAATTGAATGTGAACTTCTTAGTGGGTGTTAAATAAGTGGC
>JAESQE010000342.1 GCA_016765335.1 Planctomycetaceae bacterium | reverse complement strand
TTCTAATTTCGTATGCCTATCGTGCTCGATTTGCCAGTTATGGGTCGGATCAGATCAATGTCATTTTGACGCTTTACCTTTGCATTGGAAATAGCGGTGCTTATCTTTCGGTTGATCGATTAATCAAACGGTTCAGAATCGTGAAACAGAGAATACGTTTGGGGAATGGTTTATGGAATCTTCCACAAAAAACACGAGCAACAGTAGCAACAAATATTGCAACTCGTCTGATTCAGTTTCATTACTGTGTGATTTACATGGCAGCCGGGCTGGGAAAACTGTATGGAGAAACCTGGTGGAATGGTACTGCAATGTGGCGTGGCGTGGCCAACGCAGAATATCAGACAATGGATTTGACCTGGCTGGCTTTTTATCCGGGGGTCACCGAATTCTTAACTCATCTGACAATCGCTTGGGAAGTTTCGTTCTGTTTTCTCGTTTGGCGTCCCCTGGCACGTCCCTGGGTCTTGTTGATTGGAGCGGGCATGCATTTGGGGATAGGCATGTTTTTGGGAATGTGGACGTTCGGCACACGCATGATCTTCGGATATCTAGCTTATCTGGGACCGGGGCAGCTTCGGGAATTGGCTCGGAATACTCGCAATATATTGTTTAATTCTGATCCTAAAGTGCTGGAAGTCAATTCGTCATTACCTCATTCGGTTGTCTCTGCTACCTGGAAAAAAACGTTTGACATCGCTGATCGACTTGTCCTTGTCGTTGATGGATCACGACCACAGGATCAAGCCGAACGGAAAGATCGCCTGGGGACAGCTTCCCGTGTGAGTCGTGTGATTATGTTGGATTTGGAAGGGAATTTGTATCAGAAGTTTTCTTTTCCGATGATACAAGCCGGTCTTCAATTTAATTATGTTGGGACGCAGGAGGAACTGCATGAAGCGATTGAGCAGTTCCCGGAAAGTGCAGTGCTGGTCAATCTGGATGGTTTTTCTGACTCGGAAGTTCGGAATTATTTTGAAGCAACACTTTCGGTTTCCTTCAAGTTTTACCCTTGTGTCACTTTAATTCGAAACCAGCAGGCACATTGGCTCGAAGACATTTTGTTAGAAGATTATCAGAGAATTCTGATTCAACCGTGTAGTGCAAAAGACGTGTTAACTGAACTTCAGCGAGCCTTTCATTTTTACGATGAGCAGTTTCCCGGCATCCCACGACAAATTTCTGGCATTTCAGAAGCAGAAGAACAGCCCAGTGATATTCAGGAACCAGTCAACAACGTTGTCGATCAACTTTTTTGATATTGATGATGTCTCAAGTTGTTTAGGAGACATCTGAAAACTGGTTCTCCCCCTCACGAAGGGGGAGTTAGTGGGGTTTTGAACTACTTTTTCATCATCAAAATTTTTATAAGGCTCTGGTATTCAATTTCAGGGAATCCTGATTGGTCGTTAGATATGATTATTTATAAACAGATTTGCATCCTGGGGGTATTGTTGGCTTTGTTTGCAGGCTGCGCAGAGACTCATACGCCTCTTGTGGAGCGTCATCGTGCATTGCTGGCTCAGCAAAATGGAGACCTGGAGGAATCGATTCAAATTCGCAAAGATCTCATCCGTCAGTTTCCTCTCTATAGATTTCTTCCTGATATTCATTTTAATCAAGGGCAGGCTNATGTTGAACTTGGTCAAGATGAAAAGGCCATTGAATCGTTCAGTGCAGCGATTGAACNTGACCCTGGGTTTCGAGATGCATTTGTGAATCGCAGCAACCTGAATTATCGACTGGGAAATTATCAGCAGGCGATTTCAGACAGCGATCAGTCCATTGTGCTCGCAGCAGATACTGATTTCGATCAAGCCGATGTGTATCTCATGCGTGGGGATGCTTATGACCAGATGGGGGATACAATACGAGCAATTCATAACTGGGAGTTTGCGATCGTAGTCACAGCAGATGCAATTGTGCCACGATTACGAATTGCTGAAGTCCATTTCGATAATGGTCAGTTTGACCAAGCCCTGGGTCTGATTGACGAAGTTCTTACTCACGAAAAACAAAATCCGGAGCTTTATCTTCAACGCTGCCAGGTGCTGGCAAAAATGAATCGAATCAAAGAAGCTCAAACATCGCTGGAAAAAGCCCGAGAGTTGGATACNGAAGGAGAACTTAAAATTCCAGAGACTGTGGAAAAACTCATTGTTGAAAATTTGCAAGGTCTCAACGATCAGAACGTTGAGCAGAAAAATCAGCAACAGGATCACATCACAACAATGTCTACTGTGAATGCTGAGGTCGTACAAAAGATGGAGTTTGAACAAGCGATCAAAATTGCTCGTGAATTCTTGACAGGCCAAGGGATCGAGTGTTTTGATGGACCCAATGATTCAACCGACAGAATTCTGTGCAAAGAGCAGGGATTGGAATTCCAGGTTCTCGTAAAAATGATGAGCCAGCAAAGTAGCCGAAGTTTTGAGCTGACTGTTGAGCAGTACGAGTTGGTAAATTCGCAGCCGACTCCGGTGGGATTGCTGCTTGTGGCGGATATTGAATTCAATTCAGAAACCGGAACCATCGAGCAGAATAGCGGACGGATAGCAGCTTTCGCAAAACACTGGAAACCAGAGCCTTCACGCTTGAAGCCAACAGCTTACTATTACCAATTACCCGAGAAGCCGTAGCAGATCCTTCTGTTATTCGACTCTCGGGGGCAATTGCGATTAAGCAGCATCAGCATCCAGAAAAGTTGTAATGCGGTTTTTGGGTGCAAAAAGGGCCAAGATAGGCTCTTTTTGAAGTTGATACCGCATGATGTAGGCATCTTCGCTGGTATCATCGTAATGGTTCCGCAAAACCGTTACGGCCATGAAGTCAAGCTCTTTGAAGAACATTTGAGCGGTCAAGTTTCGCTCGCGTACTTCAAGGAGAATTTCTTTGCGACGTTGAAGCGACAGTTTGTCGATCAATCGGTCAACCATCTGAGAGCCAATGCCCTGGCGATGGTGTCGCTCGGCGACAGCAAAGTTAAGCACGTGCAGGTTTGATTTGTGTAATTCGTAGATCATGAAGCCAACAATTTCATGATCTATTTCAGCAACCATTCCGATACAGTTCTGCTGCCTGAGAATGCAGAGAAATTCTTCTTCAGTCCAAGCATGATCGAAACTCTCTTGTTCAATCTCTAAAACTTCAGACATATCGCGGCGAATTAGCCAACGTATCTGAAGGGAAGATTTGGCATCGTTGTTATCTTCAAAGCTCAC
>JAESQE010000341.1 GCA_016765335.1 Planctomycetaceae bacterium | reverse complement strand
TTTTTTTTGAGTGCAGAGACGATCAACTCGGCATCGTTATGTTCGCCTTTGGTGCCAATGACCGCGATTCGCATCTTGTACTTCTTGACTGCTCGGATCGCAATTTCCGCAAACTGTCCCGCGGGCCAGCGTTTGGTTTCCCACATCGCCCCTGGGTGAATCACCATCAACGGGCCTTCAGATAGATCGAGCTGTTGCAGAGCTTGACCGGCTGCAAGCTGATCTGTTGAAGTGATCCCCAATTCTAACTTTCGGGGTTCATTATGCATGTTAAGCAGTTCTGCCAAACGCCAGTATCTTGCATGAGCGGGCACGGACTTATCTGAACCGGGGATCAAATGATGACACGCTAAGCCAGAACATTCGCGAGCTGTTTCAAGACCGATCCTTAACTTGGCGCCGGTTGCAATTGTCATCACTCCGGTTCGTAGCAGCCCTTGGAAATCAAAGGCTAAATCGTACTGCCTGCTTTTGAGTTTGCTTAAAAGTTGAAACCAGCTTTTTATGCCGCCGTGTCGGTAGTAGGGGATGACCTGGGAAAGATGAGGGTGACCATCCAACAGGCCAGTTAACTCGCTGCGAATAACCCAGTCAATTTCTGCGTTCGGGAATTTCTTTCGCAATAAACCCAGCAAAGGCAGAGTTTGAGCGATATCGCCCAAAGCACTGGGCTTGATCATGACGATCCGCTCGGGTGTTGATTCATTCAATAATTCAGAAATATGTGATTCAGGCATCGATTGTATTTAGATAGACTGTTTATAAAGTGGAGTTTGCAATGCGGATGATACTCGCTTCAATTTTTCGCAGGCAAGAGGAATACCCGCCAGTTGTGTGTAATCGCGAGATTTTAAGGAAAAAACGTATTCTTGTCGGCATTGAGTTCAGGCATACTCAAACGACACAGACAGGAATGTCTGTGCTCCCTTGGATTAATGAATGTCTGTGCTCTCTTTGGATTAATAGAATGCCTGTGTCTCCTTGAAATTCATAGAGGTTTCCTAAAGTCTAAATGACTGTCGCAATCAGGCAATTGCAATCGCTGCTATCTTCGCAGCTTATCTCGATGTCGCCACAACTTGCGGGGATTAGAAATGTCTTTCCAGCTGAAAGGGTTTCTTTACTGCCTGTGTGACTCAATGTTCCAGTGCCGGACAGGATCATAACAATTCGACATTGACCGTTTGAACTAAGTCGGAACTGATGGTTAACTTGCAGCTTCTCAATCCGGAAAAAGTCGGAATCGATCAGTAGGTTCAGCTCTGCAAATTCTGTTTTATGTAACAGCGTTGGGCAAGATTGCTCGATGGGGCCAGTTTGGAAATCGATACATTCGAATGCCTGTTCGATGTGCAACGGTCGTTGATTGCCGAGTTGATCGGCACGTCCCCAGTCATACAGACGAAATGTGAGGTCGCTGGATTGTTGAACCTCTGCAATGAGGACGCCTTCACCCAGTGCGTGGACTGTCCCGGCAGGGATGAAATANCACTCACCCGGCTGCGGAGNNATGCGATGCAGGCATTGTTCCNGNTCGTTGTTTGAGATTGCAGTTCGAAGTATTTCTGGTGTGACATGCTTTTTCAAGCCTGCGAAGATGAAGCTGTCTGGTTCGGCTGAAATAACAATCCAGGCTTCAGTCTTGCCGTTTTCACTGGGATCGTACTTGGCCGCTTGAAGATTGTTGGGGTGCACCTGAACGGAAAGGCGGTCGTTGCAATCGAGGTATTTGATCAATAAAGGAAATTGAGAGGTGGTCTCATCAGTGCCGAACAGCTCTTTGGTTCGTTCTCTGACGAGCTGATTCAATGTCCAATCAGTATATTCGCCAGCGGAAACGCGGGATTGGTCGTCACCATGATCGCAAACTTCCCAGCTCTCTGCGTAGTCGGCTTCAGGGCCAATCTGTTTGCCCAGCATTGTTCCCAAACGCCTACCACCCCAGCGAATTTGCTTCAGAATTGGCTCAAAAGTAATCGGATTCATAGTGGAAGGTCCAGGGAAATATTAAGGTTGTTTAGCGACTGCATCGAGGTGGGATTATCAAAAGGGATTCTAATACGGTTATAGTAAGCGTGGGAATGCGAATTTCCCCAGCGTTTTACAAACTTTAGGGCTAATGTTAAATAGTAGTATTGGGCAGTCTTCCGATACAGTGATATAATTCCCTTGAACTATGTCAATTGAATGAACCTCTAATAATTGGTTCTCCCCTTACGCAAGGGGGAATTAGAGGGGGTTTTTGAACTGTTTTTTATAACTAAACTGTATTCGAGAAGCTCTGGGATTCATTAATAGAGATTCCCTGAAGCATGTTCAAACGAAACAGGCACATAATGCCTGTGTTTTAATCGTCGTCTATAGTTGTGGAGAATATTTATGTCTATGCCTTACACGAAACTCGATCCACCTCTTGCGATTGTTGCGGGGAAACGTACACCATTTGTGAAAGCCTTTGGGGCGATTTCAGGCGTAGCAGCCGATCAGCTCGGAGTCATGGCGATCCGTGGCTCTCTCGCTGAAATCGGAATGAAAGCTGATGAAATCGATGAAGTGGTGATGGGAAATGTGTGTGGGCAATCTGATGCTCCAAATATTGCCAGGGTGATCGCGCTGCGTTCGGGTATCCCACAAGATCGTATTGCTCATACCGTGAACCGGAATTGTGCCTCGGGGATGGAAGCCGTTTTCCAGGCTGCGCAAATCATTCGAGATGGACGGGCAGATGTCATCGTTGCTGGCGGTACAGAATCGATGTCGCAGGTTCCGTTTCTGTTTAATGATGAAGCCAAGAAGTGGTTCATGCAGTTCCAGAAGGCGAAGAAGATGAAGGACAAGATTCCTTTGCTGATCAAACTGCGACCAGCATTGTTTAAGCCGGTTCCTTTGCTTCAACTGGGGTTAACAGATCCTACTTGTGCAATGAATATGGGGGAAACTGCAGAAGGGGTGGCTGATGATTTTGAGATCTCTCGCAATGCCCAGGACGCCTTTGCGGTCGAAAGTCACAGCAAAGCGATCAAAGCACAATCAGACGGCTTCTTCAACGAGGAACTTGTATTAATCCCAGGAGGAATTACAGGCTCTGCTCCATTGCAGGAAGATTTAGGGCCTCGTAAAAAACAGTCAATGGAAGATCTGGGAAAACTCAGACCATTTTTCCGCCGAAAAACGGGTACGGTGACTGTTGGAAACAGTTGCCCGATCACCGATGGAGCCGTTTCACTGGTGGTGATGTC
>JAESQE010000340.1 GCA_016765335.1 Planctomycetaceae bacterium | reverse complement strand
ATACGGTTAACGGCGTTGGGATGCACCGGTCTCTATTTCAATGGCATTGTTGCGGTGCAAAGGATCGTTCTTATCTGTTGATCCAATGAGGATGCTCGATGGCGCGCGGCCGATTGATCGTGACACAGCGATACTACCCGATGTAGTAATCGAGAGCTTGGATGCGAATGTCCCTGCGGTGATGAAACCTATTTTTGACGCGGTGTGGAATGCGTGTGGCTATGCTCGGAGCTTTAATTACGACGAAGACGGAAACTGGAAGCCAAGATGACGGTTTCATTGAGCGAAGTACAACTTGAAGTTACCATTTGCGATTGGCTGACCATAAAGCTTAAGCGGGAGGGGATTGCATGAACCATGACATCATTTTCTATCGTACGCCTGCTGGTGATCGGAAAATTGAGGTGGTTTATCAGGAGGAGAATTTTTGGTTGAGCCAGAAATTGCTTGCCGATCTGTTTGGTATTGAGCGTTCGGTGGTCACCAAGCATCTACGCAACATATTTGATGATAACGAGTTAGAGGAACCTTCAGTATGTGCAAAATTTGCACATACTGCCGCTGACGGTAAAAACTATCAAACGAAATTCTACAATCTCGATGCCATTATTGCAGTGGGGTATCGGGTTAACAGTTACGAAGCGACCCAATTTCGTATCTGGGCGACGAAGACGTTGAAAGAATTTATCATCGAAGGTTTTGTGCTCGATGATGAGCGTCTGAAACAGGGCAGGCATTTTGGTAAAGATTATTTTGATGAACTGCTGGAACGTATTCGCGAGATTCGTGCCAGTGAACGCCGCTTTTATCAGAAGATTGCCGATATTTATGCACTGTCAGCCGATTACGATAAGGACGCACCGGTAACCAAAGACTTCTTTGCCAGCGTTCAGAATAAATTACACTGGGCGATTACAGGAAAAACTGCTGCTGAAATCATTCACGAAGTGGCTGATGCCAACAAGCCACACATGGGATTGACTCACTGGAAACAGGCCCCCGATGGCAAAGTGTTGAAATCTGATATTTCGGTCGCAAAAAACTACTTGAACAAAACGCATATTCAGGAACTGAATCGCATTGTGTCGGCTTATCTCGATTTAGCAGAGAACCGAGCAGAGCGGCAGGTTCTTATGAAGATGGTTGATTGGATGAAGTTTCTCCACAGTTTTCTGGAGCTTTCCGATTACCCGATTTTGCAGGACAAAGGAAAAACAAACGCACTGGAAGCCAGGTTAAAAGCAGAGCAGGAATACAAAACGTTTCGGCAGATTCAAGACAGAGAATACATCTCGGATTTTGATAGAGAAATTAAACGCATCCAGGGCGAGCAGAAAGAGAGCCGCGATGAATAAGTTGACCGAAGATGTCGATGGAATTGTCAACTGGCTCGCAGGGCAGATTGAGAAGAGGGATTTGTAGAAATGTTCCCGATTATCAAAATTGACATAAGCCTGTCGGAAGGGATGGAAGAATTAGGAACCAAGCGAAAGTTCTGGTTTTATGATACTGAAGAGAATCGCACGTTATTCAAAGCTGAAGAACGGGGGACGGGGGAAGATTGGGCAGAGAAGATTGCGTGTGAATTATGCGAACTCATTGGGCTACCTCATGTCTATTATGAACTGGCTGAAGAAGTCGGCAGTGAAAAACCGGGGGTTGTTTGCCAGTCCTGCGCGACTCGTCCAATATCGCTTGTCTTGGGGAACCAGTTACTCTTTGAAAGAGATTCGAACTATCCCAAAAATTTAGGTAAGTATAAAATGAAGGCACATACCGTGGAAGCGGTTATCTCTGTCTTAAATGATTTGCAAATGCCACCCGATGAATGGCTCGGCAATTTACCAGAAGGTATTACTTCTGCACTGGATGTATTTACCGGATATTTGATGTTGGATGCGTGGATTGCTAATCAAGATCGGCATCATGAAAACTGGGCAGCATTACGCGTTGGCGAGAATTTACATCTGGCACCCACATTCGATCACGGCGCATCTCTGGCGAGAAACGAAGGAGACCAGAAGCGAAAAGAGCGACTTTCCACAAATGACAAGAACAGGCAAATCCCTTATTTTGCAAGCAAAGCCAGTTCTGCTATTTACGGGGATATTCACGACCCCAAGTCGCTTGGCACTCACGCTGCGTTTTGGCAATTCGCTGCTTTTGTTTCCGAGGCGGCAGAAATTTGGCTTTCAAGGTTAGAACAAGTCGAAAGGTCAACAATTCAGGCCATTTTTGACGAAGTTCCCANTAAACGAATGTCGAAGATTGCTAAAGAGTTTACACTCAAGTTACTATTGGAAAATCAACAACGTCTCCTGCACAAGGAACAGAAATAATGAAGCAGGCACTTTTTGTCGCTTGGAGAACCCAAGACCCTGATAACCCCGCCTGGGGACCGATTGGTCGTTTGGAATATGAGAACGGAACCTACCGTTTTTTCTACACGGAAGGTGCGCGCACGTTGCCCGGGTTTTATCCTTTTTTTCGTATGGAAGATTTGGATATTGTTTATGAATCGGATGAGCTTCCGCCGTTGTTTTCCAATCGTTTACTTTCCAAGTCGCGACCTGAATACGAAGCGTATCTTTCCTGGAGCGGATTCGATTACAAAAACCCACCTGGACCAATTCAGCTTTTAGCTGTGACACAGGGACAACGCCAAACCGATGCGATTGAAGTTTTTCCATGTCCTGTTCCAGATGAAGGTGGCTGTTATTTGAATCGTTTCTTTATTCACGGGATTCGATATTCTGATGATGCCGGAAAGGCTTACGTGAAGCGAATGAAAGCCGAAGAACAATTGCGGCTTGTTCCTGAACCAGAGAATCCAGTTGATCCACAAGCCGTTGCAATTTATCCTATGAATGATGACATGCGACTGGGTTATGCCCCTCGTTATTTAGCACATGATATTCTTCATTTGGAGGGAAATTGTAATGTTGTGGAGTTGTTCGTTCAACGAATCAATTCCGATGCCCCATTGCAACAACGTGTTCTTTGCCGAATGAACGCTTGTTGGCCGCCTGGTTTTGAGCCATGCCAATCGGAAGCATTCCAACCAATTCCCAAAGGTGTTTCCGCCAACTGCGAGGCATAACGACTATGCCGAAGAGTAAAATCAACGAAACAGATTTAGAGTTAATCTCCCTTGATTGGCTTCAACACCTCAACTACGAAACTCTCTATGGTCCTGAAATCGCCCCTGACCAACCGGGAGAAGAACGAGAAGATTACGCTCAAGTTGTACTTATCGGCCGGTTAGAAGAATCGGTGCAACGTATCAATCCGACTTTACCCANTGATGCTATTGCCGAAGCGATTCGTAAGGTGTTGCGACCGGAGAGTCCGTCGCTGATTGAAAACAATCGGGCATTTCAAAAAATGCTCACCGAAGGGGTTGATGTTTCGTGGATGGCGAAAGAGGGTGAAAAGCATGGCAAGGTTTGGCTGGTCGATCCGGTCAACCCGGAGAACAACGACTGGTTGGCAGTGAATCAGTTTACTGTTGTGGAGGATAAACGGGAACGCCGCCCCGATGTGGTGTTGTTCGTGAATGGCTTGCCGCTGGTTGTGATCGAATTGAAAAACCCGGCTGATGAAAACGCAACGATCCGCCAGGCTTACAATCAACTGCAAACATACAAAGAACAGATTCCCTCTCTGTTTGTCTATAATGCCTTACTTGTTATTTCTGACGGGATGCAGGCACGGGTTGGGACATTGACCGCTGGCTGGGATCGCTTCATGCCGTGGCGAACCATTGACGGAATCGACTTGTACCGTGAACCGGGTAATGCAAAGCAGTCTGATGGCGTTATTCAACCTGGCTTGGAAACACTCCTCAAAGGGATATTCAACCGCGACTGGTTTCTGGATTACTGCCTGAACTTCATCACCTTTGAAGATGAAGGAGGGGAATCAACTTCTATCGCCAAGAAGGCAGCGGGCTATCACCAATATCATGCCGTCAACAAAGCTGTCGAATGCACATTGGCCGCCACCGCAGAAGCGGGCGACCGGCGTATTGGTGTCATCTGGCATACACAGGGATCGGGCAAAAGTTTGTCGATGGCGTTCTATGCAGGGAAAATTATCAAAAACCCAGGGATGGAAAACCCGACAGTCGTGGTTCTCACCGACCGAAACGATTTGGACGATCAACTCTTTGGAACATTTTCAATGAATCAAGCTTTGCTTCGCCAGAAGCCGGTGCAGGCAAAGAATCGACCTCACTTGCGTGAACTGCTTACCGTCAGTTCCGGTGGCGTGGTCTTTACGACCATTCAGAAATTCANGCCAGAAAAGAAAGGGGACACGCACCCGGAGCTTTCTGAGCGTCGAAACATTGTCGTTATTGCAGACGAAGNCCACCGCAGCCAATACGATTTTATTGATGGCTTCGCCCGACACATGCACGACGCCCTGCCGCACGCATCGTTTATCGGTTTCACCGGCACGCCGATAGAAGGGACAGATAAAAACACGCCAGCCGTCTTTGGTGATTACATCGATACCTACGATATTTTACGAGCAGTCGAAGATGGAGCAACCGTTCCGATTTACTACGAGAGCCGACTGGCACGTATTGAATTGAACGATGACGAAAAACCAAACATCGATACAGAGTTCGAAGAAATCACCGAATCAGAGGAAGAAGAAAACCGCAAACAACGAATGCGTACCAAATGGGCATCGCTGGAAGCAATGGTTGGTTCTGAAAAACGAATCGGTTTAGTCGCGGCTGACCTGGTAGATCATTTCGAGTCACGACAAGAGACAATGGAGGGAAAGGCTCTTACCGTTTGCATGAGCCGTCGTATTTGTGTCGATATGTACGACGCAATTATTAAGTTACGACCAGATTGGCATAGCGACGATGACAGCAAGGGAAGTATCAAGATTGTGATGTCGGGATCGGCTTCGGATGAACTGGACTGGCAGCCACACATCCGTACCAAAAAAGCCCGCGAAGCAATGGCGAAGCGATACAAAGACCCGAACAACGAATTGAAACTCGTCATTGTTCGCGATATGTGGCTCACCGGATTTGACTGCCCAAGTATGCACACAATGTACGTCGACAAGCCAATGGGCGGGCACAACCTGATGCAAGCCGTTGCCCGCGTGAACCGTGTCTTCCGTGATAAACCAGGTGGTCGGGTAGTCGATTATCTTGGGTTAGCTGATGCATTGAAGCGTGCTCTATCAGACTATACACAAAGTGGCGGAAAGGGTAATGCAAAGATTGACCAAGAGGAAGCCGTCGCTGTCATGCTGGAGAA
>JAESQE010000339.1 GCA_016765335.1 Planctomycetaceae bacterium | reverse complement strand
CACGAATGGCGCTAATATGGCCATTAATACTCACGAGCCGGAAGTTCTCTTCACGACCTTGGAAACCGCGAACGTCAACGGCCAATTCATGGATCCGATTACCGGAGAAATTTCCAATACTTCTGTGATAGGGTTCTTCTACAATCCGATCACCCTGGAACCCACCAGTGATCCATGTAAGGCTGGTCTCCATCGGTGATATGAATTTTTCTCCAACCACGCACTTCCGAATCGTCGGAGTAATCAAAGTATTCCAAGTAATTCAATTCGTGTAGATCCCAGCGGATGGATGCGTTTTCACCGTTGATTTCAAGCGTGTATAAAGCTTTGTGCCCGCGAGCATATCTGGTGGATTCAAACAGGCCCAAAGATCCATTATCGAAATGGCAATGGAACAGGCAGGCATCGTCGATTTCGACTTTTTCCATTTTGCCAGTCTGAGTATGCATCCGTTCTTTGACGAATGTTTCGGTGACAGCAGAAACGTCTTTGATGCTACCGTTGAGCCAGATTGCAGTATCGATGCAGTGAGCCAGCAAGTCGCCAGTCTCGCCGGAACCAGCTGCTTTGGCGTCCAATCGCCATAATGCTGCACCACCTTGAGGAAGGTCTGCGTCGATTGTCCAGTCTTGCAGGAAGTTAGCCCGGTAATGGAAGATTTTCCCGAGTTTTCCCGATTCAATAATTTTCTTGGCCAGTGAGACAGCTGGGATTCGTCGATAGTTGTACCAGACAGTGTTGGCGACTCCAGCTTTTTCGATGGCATCCACCATCGGCAGGGATTCTTCTGCGGTACGAGCCAGCGGTTTTTCACACAGAACCATTTTGCCTGCTTCAGCAGCTGCGATTGCGATTTCTGCATGCGTATCGTTTGGTGTGACAATGTCGATCGCGTCGATGTCATCACGTGCAATCAACTTCCGCCAATCGGTTTCGTAAGATTTGAACTGCCATTGTTCAGCAAATTCCTTTGCTTTATCTTCGGTTCGTCCACAAACAGCTTGAAGCACAGGTCGGTATTCGAGTTCTGGGAAAAAATCGTTGACTCGTTTGTAGCCGTTGGTGTGCGTACGCCCCATAAATCCGTAGCCTACAAGGCCAATACGAAGTTCTTTTGCCATGATTAATGATCCTTTGTTATGTATTAAGACATATTCGGAGCAGTCATGCCCAGATTATCTCTTAGTTGTTTTTTAGTGTTTTGACCAGAATGCTAGTCGAGGATTACCAGTGAGGTAATCCGCACGACTTGCCTACTCCCAACCGCTTGAGTCCCGAACCTGAATCATGGTGTCAAGAATTGTGTTCCAGGTCGCAGGAGATTCAAGCATTTCGTTCGGGAACATGCAGCCATCCCAGCAGATATGTTTGATGCCGCGTTCTTTGGCACCTTCGAGCCAGTAACTTGAGCACTTCACAATATCGATTTTGCCGTTCGGATCGTCAGCTGGGCAATGTTTTCCTGTTTTATCGTGTGCTCCGGTTCCGTGGACTTCTCCATCGTTTTGGGCAACGTGGAAATCAATCGTCCAAGGACGAAGTGCATCGGTCATTGTTTTATAGGCTGCCCAGAATTCTTCTTCGCAATAGCCAGGTTTTAGCAAGGCATTTTCTTCAGAGTTGTATCCCAGAAGGTACAGGTAGGTATGAGCCAAATCTGCCTGGAAACCCAAGGTTTCTGGTGCATCGACAGCTTCAAGCAGGTTGAGTACATCCTTCCAGGAATGCATTGCTCCCCAGCAAATTTCTCCTTCGATGGCTAATCTTTCTCCGTGATCGGCTGCAACTGCAACTGCTTTTTTGAAGGTTTCGATAATACGCTTCGTATTTCCTTCTTTATCCTTGGACCATTCATCAACACCAGAGGCTGAGTCCATTCGGATGCAACCGTAGCTGCGAACGCCGTGTTCGTTGAAGATTTTGGCAATTCGACAGGCTTTTTCAACTGCAAGTACAAATTTCCCCTGGGCTTCATCGTCGCCCATGGCTGCATCACCAACGGTACCTGGCCAGATCGGTGCAACCAGAGAACCAATTTTTAAATCGTAACTGGCGACCAGGTCTGCCATTTTTCGCAACTCTGATTCGGAGGCATCTGGGTCAGTGTGAGGGTGGAACAGGAAGGAATCAATTCCCTCGTATTTTTGCCCGTTGACTTCAGCCGCAGCTGTCAATTCCAGCATATGTTCCAAGCTGATTGGTGGATGGTCGGTTCCTTCTTCTTTTCCAACCAAGCCGGGCCACATTGCATTATGTAATTTAGGGTACGTGTTAGACATGTCACTGTTCCGTTTTGAATCTAAAATATTGTTAGAAAGGGGAGTAAGAACCGCATTTGTTCATTAGCGGTGCCGAGGATCGTTATTTTGCAGCCCTGTTAGGAATGGGCCTGCGGTATCTGGATCGATGTGTATCAACGAAGGGTGATGTAATTAGTCAAATATTTCAACCGAAGCGGCAAGATTTTCCGCAGGGAGACCCGGAATCTAAGGGAAGAAACGCCTGCAAGCAGGAAAAATTATTGCGATCACAGAAATGGAGCATCTGTGATCGCAACTCAAGGGAACCTCTATGTAATTCAAAAACACATTGCGAACGGAGGGTAGACATTCTTGTCTGCCTTGAATTGAGGCATGCTCAAACGAAACAGACACCGAATGTCTGTGCCCCATTTGAATTAATAGAGGTTCCCTCAAAGCTATCTTTGGGCTTCCGGCTAACAAATTATCCGTTCAATTCGTCTTTTGCTTTCTGGACGAGATTGCAGACGTGAGCGACCACATCGTCCAATGGGATTTTTTCTGGCTGATCATCGGTGCGGCCTTTAACCTCTGCGATTCCTTCTTGCAGGCCTTTGCCTCCGATGACGATACGATAAGGGATACCGATCAAGTCGGCGTCTTTGAACTTGAAACCGGGGCGAGCTTTGCGGTCATCCATCAGGACATCAACACCCTGGTCTTGGAGTTCTGCGTAAACTTTATTGGCGACCTGCATCAGTTCTTCATCGTTCGTTTTCAATGGAATGAGAATCACTTCAAACGGGGCAATGCTGATCGGCCAGATCAAGCCATTCTCGTCGTGAGAAGTTTCTGCCAGACCTGCAACAATTCGGTTCACGCCGATTCCGTAGCAGCCCATGATGATCGATTCTCTTTTTTCATGTTCGTTCAGAAAATCTGCACCGAGAGCATCTGAGTATTTAGTTCCCAGCTTGAACACATGACCGACTTCGATCCCATGAACCAGATTCATCGGTTCTCCGCTTTTCGGGCAGGGGTCGCCTTGAACTGCGTTGCGAAGATCAAAAGTCTCAGTCAATTGATAATCTCGGGCAATGTTGACGCCGGTGTAGTGTGTGTCTGTTTTGTTCGCACCGGTGATTGCATCTTTGATTGCAGGCACATCGTGATCAGCAATAATCGGGCAACCGATTCCAACAGGTCCTGCAAAACCAATTTTGGCCCCGGTCACTTTTTCGATGGTTGCTTCATCAGCCATTTCCAGAGATTCAACATTTAATGCTCGACGGATTTTGCCTTCATTGGCTTCGTGATCGCCTCGAAGTAAAACGGCAACTGGTTTTTCATCTGCCAGATAGATCAGAGTTTTAATCATCTGCTCAGGTTGGCACTTCAGTAGCGTACAAACTTCGCTGATCGTTCCGACTTTGGGAGTGTCGATCTCTCTGAGTTCTTGTGGATTTTCAGCAGCTGAAAGATCAGGCTGCTTGCGACCGGTTTCTGCTCGTTCCAGGTTGGCTGCATAGCCAGAAGATTCACAGTAGACGATTTGGTCTTCCCCGTTTTCAGCTGGGATCATAAATTCGTGGGATGCATCTCCCCCGATAGGTCCCGATTCGGCTTCTACTGGAATATAGGGGAGTCCACAACGCTTGAAGATTCGGCAGTAAGCGTCGTACATCGCTTGATAAGATTCATCAAGTTGTTCGAGTGTGCTTGCGAAGCTGTAAGCGTCTTTCATCAGAAATTCGCTGGTTCGCAGTACGCCAAATCGGGGACGTTCTTCGTTGCGAAATTTGGTTTGAATCTGATAAAGCGTGATCGGCAATTGACGGTAACTGTTAATGTGCCGAGCCATCAAATCGGTAATCACTTCTTCGTGGGTTGGCCCTAATGCCATTTGTACTTTGCGGTCACCACGTGCGACTTCCAGCCGGATGAGCACGCTTCCGAAATCTTCATTTCGACCCGTTCGATCAAATAGATCAATCGGTTGCAGAGCTGGCATCAACATTTCGACTGCGTCAGCTCGGTCCATTTCTTCGCGGATAATATTGGCTGCTTTTTGAATAGATCGCCAACCAAGCGGAAGATAAGTGTAGGCTCCAGCCATGAGCTGATGAATCAGGCCAGCTCGCAGCATTAATTGATGAGAAGGGATTTCTGCATCCGCAGGAGTTTCCTTCATGGTTGGGATTAAAGATTTTGTCCAACGCATAGCGCTGCCCTTTGTTTATCAGAGAGTAAGAAGTGAAGACCCGGCTCAAAAGTAAAAGGTGGTATTGCCGAGAGTAGGGGATTTTAGCTGATTCACGACACACATGAAGCGTCAGAGAAAAATAATTCTGGGATCAACAAAGTTATCCAGAATCTTTGACGTGACTGTCTACCGTCGAGTGCCCGTGAGAGGTCGCTTGAAGGGTTCTCCCCCTTGGAGTAAGCAGGGGGGAGCTGTACTCAATTTATTCTTGAACCACGAAGGCTCAAGGAAACGAAGAAAAGAGCCACAGAGGACACCGAGAGCACAGAGAAAAAAGAGTTTATCGGTTACCGGCATACCAGCCCGAATCGCCACCGAGTGAGTGAAAAAACTTAGCCACGGATGCACACGGATTTTCACGGATAAAATCAAAATTGGCGGATGTCTCAGCCAATTTTGATTGGGTTGCATAGCAACAAGATGCACCTTCCTCAGCTCTCAGCAAACAATTAAAGCGGGATTTCAAAAGTAGGATGTGGTGCTTGCGCCCATCTTCGTGTGCCTGTTGATTCTCTATAACCAAAACGCTGGGTGAACCTGTCGGTCGTTAATTCTGTTAGCAAGGGTAGTCAATTGCCGACAAAACCACTCAGCCTATCGGCTACTTACCGAAAAAGATCGAGCGAGTTCGTTTGAGCTCAGAGACTTGGTCCAACCTCGAATTAATTCTTGAACTACGAAGACTCAAGGAAACGAAGAACTGAGCCACAGAGAGCACAGAGAAAAAAACAGGGTAGCCCAGACAATCCCGTTCAGGGTTGTCTGGGTTGCGTAGTAACCCGAGGGATAGTTATTGCGGGTTCACTGTTTATGGACTGTTTTGAACGGATCGTAATATTACATTTGTCCGTCTTTGCGATGAAATCGATTTGCCTCATCCTCGGGTGCCTACGGCACTCACACGACCCTGAACGGGATCGTATGAGCTACCCGGTGAGGGAAATTGTGAATTCGCAGAGGCGTTCCAGCAAATGGACAAAAGGGTGGCTGGGGTGCAAAGGACGTTTTGAGGAAATTATAGCTCGCCCATGCAAAACTGACTGGACCTTACAGGGTATTGGTTATGGCCCCAGAAGTATCCCACATCTGGGGCCATAACCAATTTTTTCATGCAATCCATAATTTGCAAACACAGCTCAAGTACAACTCAACAATCGATTGGCGCCCCAGCCACCCCTTCATCGAATTAATCGTGTAGCTCGCGAAACATAATTTCGCTCACCTCCTCCCAAAGTGTGCAACTTCAAAACTGTCGCTTCGGGCTGGTATTGGAAGCCATGCAAAAAGATCCTCAGGCCACAATAGCAAGAGGATCTTTGAGTGTAATAGCTGCCTGCGATTTAGAAATCGTAGTTTGCCAAGAAGTAAATCTGGCTGGCGTCGTCTCGGTCCAAGCCACCGTTTTGAACAGCGTTTCCGTACCAGAACCAGAAATAGCCACCTTGCAGCGTGAGGCTGGAATTTACTT
>JAESQE010000338.1 GCA_016765335.1 Planctomycetaceae bacterium | reverse complement strand
TCACAATTAAAGCAAAAACGCAAGCCAAAGCCTTGCAGAGATCCCTTTGGTGATGATCAATTTTTGTCGTTCGTAATCGTGGCAGCAGCCTCCAGTGATCAGCAAGGCTTTGATCGCTGGCTCTTTTTTGTCAGCCGCGTTTCCCAAAGAGGTTCCCATCAGGACCAGGGCACAAAGTAAAGCAGATAAAAAACGATTCATCGATAAAATTCTCCAAAAATCGTGCAGTAATACCAAGCTCAATTAATACTTGCGAGAAAGTCTCACTCGTGGCCTTGTACCGACAAGGACTTAGGGAATGTTCAACGCGCAAACAAATATGCGAATGCGTATAACGCAGGTGTTTTTCTGGATTGAGTACACAGCATCAACGCCATGCAAAAAAAGCGGTCACCGAAGAAATATCGATGACCGCTTGATGTTCTTGACTATTACTAAAAACTTCAGGAAAGCAGATCGACAATTTCATCCTGAGTGAATGGCTTACTCAATCTCGCTCCCAGTTGCGAAACAACCCGCGAAGCTGCGTGCGAAGCCAGATGACCAGCGTCGTGCCAGTTGAGTCCGTTGGTGATGCCGTAAAGCACTCCCGCAGCGTACATGTCTCCTGCTCCGGTGGTATCAATCGCGTGAGTCGGAACTCCTTCAATCGGAATCGCTTGTTTCTCGTGCATAATTAACGAGCCGTCAGCCCCGAGGGTCATCGCGACGTTATCAGTGTGCTTGTGAATCTCGTGAGCACAATCGACCGCATCTTCTTTTCCAGTGAGGCTTCGAGCTTCATCCAGGTTGCAGAATAAAAGATCGACATCATTTTCGATGAGTGTCCAGAATTCGTCACGGAACAGATCAATCAAAAATGGATCGGAAACCGTAAACGCAACTTTGACGTTATGTTTTTTCGCCAGCTCAATTGCTTTCAAGGCTGCTGCCTTGGTGGACTCTCCTGTGAAAAGATACCCCTCGATATAGACCACTTTCGAACGAGCAATTTCCTCTTCTTCGATATCAGCTTCACTTAACTGAGACGAAACACCCAGGTTTGTCAGCATCGTGCGTTCTGCATCATCGGTAATAAGAATGACGCAGGTTCCGGTTTGCCCGCCAACGGATGGGACTTCAATCCGCACGCCCAGTTTTCGCATATCTTGCAGGCAGAATTCCCCAATTTCATCGTTGGCTGTTTTCCCTGCATAGGCTGCAGTGCCACCGAAATCGACAACACCAATAATCGTATTCGCAGCCGAGCCTCCTGCACATCGAGTGACCGGGATTCCATCGAGTTGATCAAGAATCGTGGATTGCGTTGGCTCATCAACCAATGTCATTCCACCTTTGGGGTATCCCAGTGAATCAAGAAATTTATCCGAGACATGAGCCTGAATATCAACCAAAGAATTGCCAACGCCGTATACATCGTATTTCACTAAATGACTCCGTTTGTATTAAAAGAAGCGAGTAATACGCGAATGCGTAAAATCACTTTTTACCCTGCTCATTGCAACTCAAAGCTGCATTGATACTTGGAATAATCAAGCTGCGTACAAGGTAAATTCCTACCGGCGGCTAGCGCCTTGCCGCTTACTGGATAAGCAAATTAACCATCAATCGGTTCGCTGCGTGAGTAAGAACCCAGCAGTCGCAACGCCACCGCTTTCTTCTCTAGTGCAGCCAGCGTCTTTTTGATCTTGGCGTCCTGCTTGTGTCCTTCAAAATCAAGGAAGAACAGATAACCCGATTCTGGGCCTCGTAACGGGAACGATTCGATCCAGGTTAAATTCACTTTGTTCAATTTGAATGCAGCCAAAGCATCAGACAACGAACCCGGAGCATGTGTAATTTGCAGTAGGATTGAGGTCCGGTCATGCCCCGTTGGATTCGTGTCGCTGTCCCCAATGACAGCAAAGCGAGTGACATTATTCGGGTTGTCTTCGATATTATCCGCCACGATTTCCAGATCGTATTGAACAGCTGCTTGCCGCGAGGCGACTGCACCGGCTCCGGGTTTATCACGAGCAATTTGAGCAGCCGTCGATGTACTGGTGACTTCAATCAAATCTGCCTGAGGCATATTACGAGCCAGCCAATCCCGACACTGCGAAAGCGCTTGCGGCTTGCTGTAAATTTCATTGATTTCGCTACGGGCAGAGCAGGAAAGCAAATTATGGTGGACCGCAATCTGCAACTCCCCACAAATTTTCAAAGGCAGACGCTGAAACATATCCAGCGTGTCTACAATTCGTCCATCNGTACTGTTTTCGATGGGCANGATACCGTATTCGGTGTGCCCGCGGTTGACTTCTTCGAATACCGCAGCGATTGTGTTGACTGCTACCAGATCAGCATGTGAACCAAATCGTTCCAGAGCTGCAAAGTGAGTAAAGCTGTACTGCGGCCCCAGATAGGCGACGCGTTGCTTCTTGATTTGCTGCTTCGATGCACTCAGGATTTCCCGAAAGACAGCCCGCAAAGCACTGCTTGGCAAAGGGCCTTTGTTGAGGTCGTCCAGTTTTCTCCAGAGTTCGTCATCTGCATGGGAATCAAACAAAGCATCGCGAGGGACAGGATTTTGCTCCAAAAGCTGCAAAGTTGCCTGGGATCGACGATTCAGCAGGTCTACAATTTCCTTATCGAATCGTCTGATCGCAACCTCGGGGGAGACTTTGCGGCTGCCAGGTTTTTTAGTTGCGGGATTGCTTGCCTTGGCCTTCGCTTGCTGATTCGAAGATTTGGGTGAAGAGCTTTTCGTAGCTTTCTTTTTCTTTGCCATCGCCATGTTCTTCCGCTGTTGTTAATGCTTTGCTGAGGTCTACCTCATGGCTTGTCTCAGAAATGTGATATCAATGATTGTTGAAAAGAGTTTGTATCCGCACTCACAATCAGTGTCAAGGAAACGAATGCGATAGGACTTATCTTATTTAGAGTACCCTTTATTAATAGGCATAACAAGGTGCCATTATGGCACCTTCCCTCATATGGGCCGAATTGAATCAAGATGCCAATATGGCACCTTTAAGAGGTCGCAATTACAGGGATACACGTAACCTATTGATGTGAAACAAGATACGACAGTCTTTAACCAGGATAGATTCTTGGCATCCTTTTTGCTTTACCTATTTAATTACAGATGACCGGTCAGCTTTTGTGATGAAAGATGATTTTGGTCTGATCCTGATTGAGAAGAATTAAAACAAACTTATACATACACAAATGAATGCTTACCTGAAAGGCAAAATCATGGCTGTTGAAGGCGAAAAAGTAATCGGAATTGACTTGGGGACAACGAACTCTGTTGTCTCAGTCATGGAAGGTGGCGAGGCCAAAGTTATCACCAACCTGGAAGGAAATCGTATTACCTCTAGTGTTGTTGCGTTTACCGACAAAGGCGAAACGCTTGTTGGCGAACCAGCAAAACGACAAGCGGTGACCAATCCGCACAATACGATTTACTCGGTCAAAAGATTCATGGGGCGACGTCACAGCGAAGTCTCTTCTGAAGAAAAAATTGTTCCTTACCAGATTACTGGTGGGGCTGATGACTATGTGAAAATAAAAGTAGACGACAGAGAATACTCGCCACCAGAAATTTCCGCCAAAATTTTGCTCAAGCTTAAAGAAGCAGCTGAAAGTTATCTTGGTCATAAAGTCAACAAAGCAGTTGTGACTGTTCCTGCATATTTTAACGATGCTCAGCGACAGGCAACCAAAGATGCTGGTCAGATTGCTGGTTTGGAAATTGAGCGTATTGTCAACGAACCAACCGCAGCGGCTTTGGCTTACGGGTTGGAAAAGAAGAAAGACGAAAAAATTGCAGTGTTCGATTTAGGGGGAGGAACATTCGATGTTTCGATCTTGGAAGTCGATGCTGAACTCGTCCAGGTACTTAGCACCAACGGAGACACTCACTTAGGTGGTGACGATTTCGACGAAGAACTAATCAACTTCATTGCAGACAAATTCAAAGCAGACGAAGGCGTTGATCTGCGAAATGAACCGATGGCGCTGCAACGTTTGCGTGAAGCGGCTGAGAAAGCGAAGAAAGAACTTTCTTCTTCGCAATCGACCGACATCAACCTTCCGTTTATCGCAGTTGATGGCGGAAACCCGAAGCACTTGCAGATGTCAATTACTCGCTCTGAGTTCGAACGATTGGTTGATACCTTAGTCGAACGCTGTCGCAAACCTGTGGTTGATGCCTTGGCTGATGCTGGGCTGAAGCCAGGCGAAATTGATGAAGTCGTTTTGGTTGGTGGTTCCACACGAATTCCTAAAGTTCAGGAGATGGTCAAAAAGATCTTCGGGAAAGAACCTCATAAAGGAGTCAACCCGGACGAAGTTGTTGCAGTTGGTGCAGCCATCCAGGGAGCCATCATCGCAGGTCAGGGAGAGTACAAAGATATTCTCTTACTGGATGTGACACCGCTTTCTCTCGGTATCGAAACCGAAGGGGCTATGATGACCAAGCTGATCGAACGAAACACAACCATTCCGTTCGAAAAGAAAGAAACGTTCTCCACCGCAGCTGACAACCAGACAGCTGTGACAGTGCGTGTCTTCCAGGGAGAACGTCCGATGGCTGCCGACAACCGGTTGCTGGGCGAATTCAACCTGGATGGAATTCCGCCGTCTCCGCGTGGTATCCCTCAAATTGAGGTCGTTTTTGATATCGATAAAAACGGTATTTTAAGCGTCAAAGCCAGCGACAAAGCCAGCGGAAAAGAGCAGTCAGTCACAATCGATAATTCCAGCGGACTTTCCGAGGAAGACATCGAGAACATGAGAAAAGACGCCGATGCGAATGCTGAAGAAGATAAAGCTAAGCGTGAACTGGCCGAAGTTCGTAACCAGGCTTCAACCATGGCTTACGATACCGAAAAACTTCTCAAAGAACATGCAGAGAAATTAGACGAAGGATCGAAAACAGCTTTGGAAGCTTCGATTGCGAAAGTAAAAGAAGCCGAAGCGGGTGAAGATGTTGCATTGATTAAATCTTCACTCGAAGAACTGGAGCAAGCCACTCATGCATTGTCCAAAGCGATGTATGAAGCTGAGGCAAGCGAAGGAGCCGAAGCTGGCGGAGACGATTCTCCGCCAGATGGGGCAGCCAGTGAATCGGACGAAGGCGAAGTGATCGACGCCGAGTTCGAGAAGAAAGAATAATTTCTCACCAAGCCCCGGAAATCAAACACCGGGGCTTTTTTAACAAATCAAGACAGACCCAAGCGAGCCAGGGCCAGCGCTAACTCTGGATAGACCCTGAGAATATAGGGGGTTGATTTGGAGCGGTGTTTTTCAAAAGTCGATCTTGACAGTTTTCCTCAATCTTGCAGCCATCATTCATTGCGATTTTCC
>JAESQE010000337.1 GCA_016765335.1 Planctomycetaceae bacterium | reverse complement strand
AAACAGCTCTGCTTCTGGGGGGAAAGTCCAAAG
The DNA here is from genome assembly GCA_016765335.1 of Planctomycetaceae bacterium. Taxonomy (GTDB): domain Bacteria; phylum Planctomycetota; class Planctomycetia; order Planctomycetales; family Planctomycetaceae; genus Rubinisphaera. The sequence goes on along the minus strand of JAESQE010000337.1, from coordinate 6,569 downwards.
AAGAGGCAAAAAAGACCGGGGCGATTGATCGGGCCGATGACGAAGTGGAACTTCTTTTCGCTCAGCAATATCAGACCCACAATTCTCCTGTGCACAAAGCTGTCTGGGATCGCAGTTTTCCGACTGAAGCTTTTCATATCCCCGTCCCCAAAGCCAGCGACGAAATGGAGAAAGTCTTTTCCAAGTCGATGGACGTGGTTGATGGGCATCAAAAAAACGGCACACACTTCACTGATCAGCGAAAAATTTCTAAACAACTTTTCGACGATCTTGGCGAAGCTGGTTTCTGGGGACTGCTTGTCGAAAAGAAGTATGGCGGCCAGGAAGTCCCTTTCCAGATATTTTCTCGATTTCTTACACGCATGGCAACTTTGAATCCTACAATTGCAGGACTGGGTTCTGTGCACGGTTGCATCGGGGCTGTTGATCCGCTGATGACATTCGGCACCGAAGACCAGAAACAGCGATTCCTGCCTGATCTGGCATCAGGAAAACGGCTGTCTGCTTTTGCGTTGACCGAACCGGGCGCAGGTTCCGATTTAACAGCCATGACAACTGTTGCAGAACTCGATGGCGACGATTATTTGGTAACGGGCGAAAAACTTTTTATCACCAATGCCATTCCGGGACGAGTCATCGGCCTGGTCTGTAAAATTGATGGAAAACCGAGCGTGCTGATCGCTCAACTTCCTGAAGAGGAGAACGATCAGTTTCAAATCAAAAAATACGGTTTGTATGCCCTGAAGCATTCTTACAATAACGGTTTGATCTTCAACAAGTTTCGTGTTCCCAAAGAAAACCTGTTACATATTGAAGGGGGCGATGGATTAACGATTGCCTATCATGGCTTGAACCGCGGGCGAGTTGCGTTGTGCGCCAATGCGGCGAGCACGATTCGATTGATGCTTGCCAACACCATCCCCTGGGCACGCTACCGGGAAACTTACGGCTTGTCGATTGATCAACGCGAATTAGTTCGCAGGCGTATCGGAATGATGGCAGCCTACATCGCAGCTTGTGATGCAATGACAGAATGGTGCGGCGGGCTTTTGGATCAGGGATACCGCGGCGAAATGGAATGCATCATCGCCAAAATCTTTGGAAGTGAAGTTCAAAAAGAAGTGGCGATCGAACTGTTTATGAAAACGCATGGCGGTCGCTCATTTCTGCATGGGCATCTTTTTGGCGACAACGTGCACGAATTTCTGGCCCCTTGTATTTACGAAGGGGAAGGCGAAATGCTGGGCATGGCCTTTTTGAAATCGCTGATCAAACAGCACGGCAAGAATTTCTACGAACCGATTGGCAAAGCCTTACAGAAAGCGGGTATCAAACAGCCGAATCCACTGAATCCTTCGCATCTTATCGCGTTACGTCATGCGGCGGTCCCTTATGTGAAATGGCGAGTCTCAGAATCGTTGTCCTGGCCAATTCGTGGGGAATTCCCTAATGTGCCCAGCAGTTTACAGGATTATGTAGAGTTCGCCTCTGAGCAACTCCAACATACCCGTATTAATGTCGATAACTTAATGCGTAAGTTCCAACTGGCCCTGGCTGATCGCCAATGTGCGATGGTGCAACTTTCTTCACAGGCTCAGGATTTAGTCGTGATGCTGGTGACCTGTTTGTATGCTGCACAATCAGGAAACGAACAACAAATTGCAGCTGCCTCTGTGATGGCTCAACATCTCAAAAATCGCATCACTGGTCACCGCCCTAATGGAAAGTTTTTCAAAACTGCCACCAAGCTGGGTGAATCACTCCTGGACGATAGCAGCAACCTCATCGACGGAATCAAACCTGAAGACATCATGATGTCTTACAAGTGATTCCGTTTTTTTGTGTTTCGTCACTGGGCATCAGTAAACTGAATGACAAGTTGGCGACCGCTTTACGCATCCCAACGGACAGGAATCTTTGTGCTTACCTATCTTTTTCGAAGCTTGAACTTAAAGCCTTGTTCATTTTCACCGACCAAACCATTTTCAGACATTCTGAATTTGTACTTGGTGGTCTGCCCTTTCACGAGAAGACTTTCAGTGCAAACGATTCGAGGGGCTCTGAGCACACGACCGCTTGTCGGTGATGAATTAAGCTGAAGCACAGGCTGCCCATCATCTGGATCAGGCTCAATAGATCCAACCAGTTCCTTGAAATTCGTCGATTTACCTGGAGCATAAAGCTTGGCACGGATGGGCAACTTAGGATCATCTGATTTATAAAAACGAACCATGACTTTTCCTTCCTTGCGTATGAATTTCCAAGATCCAGAATAGGTCGTTCCCGGTTGAGAGTATTCGGTCAGCAATTCTTCTGAGTTTTCGACAGTACTTGAAGACAAGCTATCCCGTTCGATTTTCAGTTCCAGCTTTGCCTCAAGCATTGAACGTGTCAGTTGTTCCCGATCTCTCGTTTTTGAACTCCCCGTAATAGTCGTGGAAAGAATTCCGTCATCGTAATTAAATTCGTATTCGACTGTGCTGGCTGCAACCAGCAGGTTTTTAGTGGATGGGATCGATGCCGGATTTTGCTGAAGCCCTACCCCGCGCATCCCTTTGAGGGAGATACGAAATGTTTTCGTTTCAGGATGAGGTGCAATGCGACCAATCAACGGCTTGAGCTGCTCGAATGTTCCAAAATGATCGAACAGAACAGCTTTGATATCCTGGGTATCTTTATCGAACCCGTTAAATTCGAGTCCTACCATCCCATTCTTGCGTTTCTGTTTCCATTGGCCTCGAAAGCGTATTCCCTTAAAGCAAACCTTTGCTAATTCTGCTTCCTGCTTTTCATATTTATCAGCCAGGGCTAACAACTTTTCGTTTCGATACTTTGTCTCATTCAGCTTGGCGAACTCTTTGGTTAAAGGGATAAGCTGTTCACGAGCTTCTCGAAACAGCATTAAGTCCATCTTTTTCTCTGCCCAATCCAATACAGCATTCAATGCATATTTTCGTACTTCTGGAAACTCGGTGACCACTGCCTTTTGACGAAACTCATCACAGAAAACAGCCAGTTCCCCAGCCACGACAAAAGAGTTGATATTGTAATTCACACTCCAGGCTTGACCTAATATTAACGTCTTTTTCACTCCAGGGGACCAAGCATTGAAAAAGTAATAGCCCTCGATATCTCTCCCCTGTATCGATTTCCAGACAACTCGAACAGTGCAATGGTGAATGGTCTGATCAGTCGTATTGACTGCATACGGTTGATTATCCAAGGGATTGTAAATGGCAATTCCTATTTGTTCGTTTTCAGGAGCAAAGGTTTCTGCAACCTTCCACATCTGTTTCCACTGCTCGCGAATGAATAGATCCCAGCGCCTATTCAGAGCCCTCAGTTTTGCAGCTGCAACAGCTCGGGTATAAGCACTCAAAAATGCAGCGGGAATCGAAAACGGATCTCGGGATGTTAAGATCACAACAATTTCATCATTTTTGACAATAAAATCGCTGACATCATCAACAACTTCGACCAGAATATCCCCTTCCCGGGTGTTTCCCCGGGAGGCAAGAGATCGCAAGGTACCTAAGTTCTTAAGAGTCGCCCGCTCCCAGCGGTCTGCGTTTTCCAGAGAGTCCCATTCGAAATCACTCCCCAATGCGATGTGAGAAGCCAAATCCCTGTAGGCAGTTTGGGGGCCAGATAATTTTCGATTCCCCTGAGCAAACAGCAAGTTGCCACTGCCTGCAATATGCACCAATGCAAGAACAAATAGCAATATAAGGATTCGAAGATCAGTTGCCGAACTTGAGATTTTCATCTTTAATTTTTCCATCTCTACCCTAAATAATAGGCACGACTCAAAGTCGTGCCTATGAATCTTTAGACATAAAGCAGCAGGTACTCTTGAACACTAAACGTGCGAATTCTTTTTGTCAAGCAACAATTGATTTCAACATCGCATTCAAGGCTCACCAAAAAAGATCGCCAGCCAGACTGTTGGTTCGCTTCGAGTTGTCCAAGCGATGCGGTGTTTTGTGTGAGCTGGAATCAAAACATGATCACCGGGCTGCATGTGCTGTGTTTGCTGGTCGCCTTCAAATTGCAGCTTTGCTTCGCCTTGAAGCACGATCACCCATTCCGCTTGATGTTGATCGTACCAGAAATCCTCGGGACTGCTTTGTCCTGTTGATATAATCCGTTCAATACGAACGTGCATGCCCTGAACCAAAACTTCAATCAGCTCCTCGGGAAGAGCTGTCGGTAAATCTGCGAAGAGGTTGTTCATTGAGAATTGCCCTTTTTGAAATCAAATATAGCCACAGAGAGCACGGATGGACACGGATATAAAAAGCACCGGGTAGCTCATACGATCCCGTTCAGGGTCGTGTGAGTGCCGCAGGCACCCGAGGTTAAAACAAGTTGCTTTTGATCAAGGATCTCAAGGGTAGCCCAACCAATTTTGGCCGAGCCATCCCTCGCTTTTTTATCCGTGGAAATCCGTGTCCATCCATGGCTGATTTCTTTTTTATTTCTCTGTGGTCTCTGTGGCTAACCATCTTCGTGTCTTGGTGGTTCAAAATTCATCCTGAAAAGACCTGCTGAAGTGGGCAATCATTGGAGATCGATTCTCCTTTTCGGTACTGCCTCAACAGTTGCTTGGACCGCGAAGCTAACATGCGGCGCACTTCGCGGCGTTTGCCTTTGACTCGGGGGATTTTCATGGAATCGTAAGCTGTGGTTTGATGTCGCATCCAGGCGATGACAGCTGCTTCTGCGCGTTGCTCGACAGGAATACGCTTTGTGCGAGCCACCGTTCCACTGCCCACTGGCGTTGCATGATCGGTAATCGCTTGAGCCATCTGCTGAGCAAGCTTTGCATGATCAACATGAAAGTCCAAAAATTCTAACACCGTCTGGAAAAAATCGCCGACGTATTCCGTTTGAACTTTTTCTCGCCGTTTCGCGTCAGCCACTTTGCGTTTTGCGTACGATTCTGTAGACCGTTCAGCTTCCAAATCTTTGCGAATTTGATCAATCGTAGATGCAGGCGCCCAAACTCCTTTAGAAAAGCTGCGACGTCCTTTTTTCTCCTGCACCACCCAATGCTCACCAGCTGCTTTGACTCTCCGCGTTAACGCAGCATCACCCGGCGGCAACAAAACCCAATCAGCCGGCGCAGTCAAGACAGAACCGCCCGGTGCATACACAGTGGTTGAGCTTGGCCCTGGTGCATAAACAATGTCACTCATTTGAAACTTCCATTTATCAGTACACACACGAAACACATTCTGATTCAAGACGAAACAGCCACGGGTGGACACGGGTTTTCACAAATACTAAAGGAAAACAGTTTCTCATACTTAATCCAAACCGAGAGTTTCTTATCGTTGTTTTCTCGGTAATATTTGTAATTCAAATCAATTGTATCAGCCTACAAGTTGAGAGAAAAGTTAATGCCGCTGGCAAATACGCGGAAGCAATCACTCGGATTCAATCAATCGATTCAGTTCTTGCGTAAGCTGTTCTACGTTTTGATACTGCTCAGCGTGCAGGCCTGCTTGTCTGGCAGCCAGAATGTTTTTTTGAATATCATCGGTGAAGAAGCATTGTTCGGGCAAGGCGATTGCTTGCTGAACTGCGAGTTTGTAAATTTCCAATTCCGGCTTCAACAAACCGACTTCGTAAGAAAGTACAAAGCTGTCGAAGTGCTCTAGAATGGAGAAATGTTTCTGAATGTGCTCGAAGTGAATCCGACTTGTGTTCGAAAGTAAGACCAGCTTCATTCCTGATTGACGCAATGATTTAAGTAACGGGATCAGCTGACTGTTTTGCGAGAAAATATCCGAAGCTGCCCAGCGAAGCTCCTGACGATTGACTGTTTTGCCGACTGCAAGTTCGATCTGATCGTGCAATTCGTCATCGCTGGTATGACCACGTTCGTAGTCGAGTAATCTGCCCGATTCAAACAACCATTCTCGCAGAAACTCTGGATCACAATCACAAACCGCAGCCATCTGTTGTAGCATCTGCTCATGAGAAAAACTGACGAGCACATTTCCCATGTCAAACAAACAGGCTTGAATCATAAAACAGGCTTCTTATACCAAATTCAACAAATACGCGAATGCGTACTATTTTCGAATGGTCACCACAGACTTCAGCGTCAGCAAGTCATACACCTGTGCGACATCGGCGTTATGCATGCGAATGCAGCCCTTGGAACCGACTGACCGATTGATTCGGGGTTGATTGTTCCATGGATTCCATAGCTATTGCCCAGGTCAATCCAGTGTTCGCCAAGTGGGTTCATTGGATCGTCACGACCAATCACATTACTCGATCCGTAATAGGTCGGGTTTTGTTCTTTGTTGAGAATTGGATATTTCCCGGTGGGCGTTGCTCCATCTTTTCCGGTTCCAATCGGAAAACTGCAAACGTAATATCCATGAGCATGAATCGTGATTCGATAATCGTGCAAGTCAATCACTGCGTTGAAAGGGCCTTTGAGCACTTTGAGTTTTTGCCCGGAACGAATTTGTTCTGGTTTTGTGCGATTCAAATTCGCAAGATACACCCAGGAGAGATCATAATTCTGTGCAATCAAACGCAGCTGATCGTTA
>JAESQE010000336.1 GCA_016765335.1 Planctomycetaceae bacterium | reverse complement strand
GCCATCGTACCATTTCATCCTTAATGAAAATTATCAGTCTGTTTAGGTCAGCGACCTGTATTAGCTTATTGTAGAGCAATCAAAAAATCTTCAAGACTGTAAGGCTTACCTGTGGCAAAAACAGAAGATTAAATGTGTTACTCTTCAATTTTGCACTCATTTTTCAGCTTTTGCATAACGGACTGCTTATGGTTGGCGACTTGTTGTTCGGTAAAATTCAATTCTGCTGCGACCTTCTTGTTTGTCCACCCTCTGGCGAATAGCAATTCACAGCACTTGAGCCGATCGTAATTTTGGTCGGATTTCCATTGTGATATTAATTGTTCCAAGAGTCTTTTGATGGAATCTCGTTTTTCGCTGCCCCGTTCTCGGCTCCGAGCCATACTGGATGCTTTTCTTGCATTGCCAGCTATCGAAGGCGAATCGTCACTCATTTGAACACTGGGACGCCGGCCTTTTTTTCTCAAAGCGTCGGTGATTTTATGAGCTGTGATACGAAATAAAAACGACTCCAGCGAGGACTGGTTTTCATCGTAATTGGGAAGACTTGTCAGAAAACCAACAAAAGTATCCTGGACAATATCTTCAGCAAGCGATTGATTCCCGACGCGAGATTTTGCAAAAGCCAGCAGACGCCCTTCAAACAGTTCAATCACTTGCTGCCAGCAAAGCTCATCACCTTGGCGGATTCGACTAATCAGATTGAGTTCTGCTGGATCGATCATTTCATTCAGGCTAATTAGCGGGAAGATTCTCTTCTTCGATTTTGAAAAGCGTTGCCTCAGGTCATTTCAGTATAGCCGACCGAAATCGACTTGTACAATATTATGAATACGAACCTAAGGCTTGTGCACTTACTGACCTGTCCCCTTACGTCCGGTCTTTTTCTTTCGCTTTTTTTTCTGCTTTGCAAATCCTGGTGTCTGAGCATCTCCTTCTGGAATTTCCTGTCCGATGCTTTGTTTGAGCTGGATCAATCGATCACGCAATTCAGCTGCCCGTTCAAAATCGAGGTCATCAGCAGCTTTGATCATCTCAGCCTCAACTTCCTTAATGGACTCCAGCGTCACAAACTCCTTCTCTGTAGAAATTCCGCCAGCTTTCTGGGCAATGTTGCGAGCTTGGATTTCTTCTTCAATTCCACGTCTGATTGCTTTGACGATCGTTTCGGGAGTGATTCCATGTTTTTGGTTGTATTCCTTTTGTAATTCACGCCTGCGATTAGTTTCACCAATCGCTCTCGCCATACTGTCTGTTATCTTGTCAGCATAAAGGTAAACTTCCGCGTTGACATTTCGAGCTGAACGACCAATCGTTTGGACCAAACTGGTTTCACTTCGCAGAAACCCTTCTTTGTCTGCATCCATAATTGCAACCAGTGAAACTTCTGGAAGGTCTAATCCTTCTCGCAATAGATTGACTCCAATCACTGCATCGTGAACACCTTCTCGCAATTCTCGCAGAATTTCAACGCGTTCCACAGTATCCAGTTCTGAATGTAGCCACGCACATTTTACGCCTTTTTCCTGCAGGAACCCGGTCAGGTCTTCAGCCAATCGTTTGGTGAGAGTTGTCGCAAGGGTCCGTTCATTGATCTTGGCTCTTTCCCGAATAAGATTCAGTAAATGCAACACTTGCCCTCTGGCTGGGACAACGTGAACGACAGGATCGATCAATCCCGTGGGACGAATGATTTGCTCAACAATTTCTCCTTCAGACTGTTCGAGTTCCCAGTCCGCGGGGGTCGCTGAAACAAACACTGCGTTACCACGACGCTCATTCCACTCTTCAAATTTCAGCGGACGATTATCTAACGCCATCGGGAGGCGAAAGCCATGTTCCACGAGATTGGTTTTACGAGATTGATCCCCTGCATACATTGCACGAATTTGAGGAAGCGTTGCATGTGACTCGTCAACGATGAGCAAAAAATCATCTGGAAAAAAATCATAAAGCGTAAAAGGTGGTTCGCCTGGTTTGCGAGCATCTAAGGCTCGTGAATAGTTCTCGACTCCTGGACAAAACCCAGTTTCCTTGAGCAGTTCCATGTCGTAACGTGTTCTCGCACTGAGCCTTTGCATCTCCAGAAGCTTACCCTGTTTTCGAAATTCTTCCAGGCGGGAATTCAGTTCGTCTTCAATTTCCAGCATCGCAGCATCGATGCGTTCCTGGGGAAGCACATAATGCTTGGCTGGATAAATACAGATATCTTTGAGCGGGCGATTAGAGACGCCTGTCAGTGGATCAATAATTGCCAGACTTTCTATTTCGTCTCCCCACATTTCGATGCGGTATGCGAATTCTTCATTCGCGGGCCAAAGTTCAATCACGTCGCCCCGCACACGAAACTTGCCTCGTGCTCTTTCGTAATCATTGCGACCGTAGTGGATATCTACGAGTTTGAGGAGTAATTCATCCCGATCTATAACTTGGTCCACGTGCAGCGGGATCATCATTTCGATGTAATCTTTAGGCGAGCCTAAACCGTAGATGCAGCTTACGCTGGCAATGACAATCACATCCCGTCGGCTGACCAATGCACTTGTTGCCAGTAACCGAAGACGATCAATTTCGTCATTGATGGATGAGTCTTTTTCAATATAAATATCACGTGAAGGGATGTAAGCTTCAGGTTGGTAATAATCGTAATAGCTCACAAAATAGGCAACAGAATTGTCCGGGAAAAAATCGCGAAACTCCGAATACAACTGCGCAGCCAAGGTTTTGTTGTGTGAAAGCACTAACGTTGGTCGTTGAAGTTTCTCAATCACATTGGCCATCGTGAACGTCTTGCCAGAACCAGTGACCCCCAGCAATACCTGGTTCTTCTTGCCTTCACGAATTCCTCGTAAAAGCGATTCAATGGCACGGGGTTGATCACCAGCTGGCTTGAAATCACTAACCAATTTGAATTCGGGCATAACGCTTAACCAAAGATAATTTGTATTTAGAAACAACGAACAGAAAGAAATATTGAGCAGATCGTCGTTTGCATTCAGTACCAACGCAAACGGACTTCAGCTCTTGGGAATAGGCTCAAACCGTGGCTTATTTCTTGAGTTCGGGGACAAGCAACTCAACGGTAAAAAGTTCCCGGTTTCTGCGGACGGTGATGCGAAGCAGGTCTCCCTTTTTGCTTTCATGGAGCCTTTCGTAAAACTCCTGGCAAGATTGAATCAGATCATCATCGATCAATACAATCAAATCATCAGGCAGAAGCCCCGCTTTTTCAGCCAGACTGTCTACGACAATCGCATCAATGTAAGCTGGAGTTCGTGCAACAACATTAGGAACCAGCCGGAAGCCCAAAGGGTGCGTATCGACAGAATTAATGACAGGGTTCTGGCTCGCATGGTCTTCAGTAATTACTTCGCCTCGAATCAGTTTGTTAATTGTCTCTTTCACGTCAAACAGCGGGATTGAATAATTAATCCATAAGTTTGACCGGTTGTCTCGCAGTTCTTTACCGATTAATCCCAGTAAAATGCCATCGTGTGAAACGACCGCTCCGCCGGCTGCTCCGGAATTATTCATTACTGCATCCACAATATAAACATCGCCTCGATAAGGAACATCAAACCGACCTCGCCTGGCAGTCAGCGGCGTCACCGTTGCAATCACCCCATGAATCACAGAGACATGTTCATCGCCAGCTGCAACATTAAACATATTGCTAAACCCCAGAATGGGAGTGCCCGGTCCACGACGCTCGACTTTCTCTAAAGAAAAATGAGGCGCGTTGATGACTTCAATTTTTAATATTGCCAGACCCGCTTCACCAGCTCCGCCGACAAACTTTGCCGGTAGACGCCTGCCATCATCGAGCACAGCGGTGACATATTCAGTGTCCAGCAGATGATTCCAGACAGTCAGAATATGCCCATCAGAAGAAATCAAAATCCCGGTGCCGTAATTTACAAGATTCTTGAACCCGCCTGCCCCGTAAAGTTTGACCACCTTGGGGAAAACCTGTTGAGTCAATGTGACCATTGGTTCTACCTTCACCGATGCAGCTTGGGCACAACACGTACTCACATAAGAATTCAAACTAATCGCGACAGCTAGAATAAGCCAGATGTAACTGGGTAAGCGGTTTTTCATGTTCTGTTTCTGTGGAACGGCGATGATTGTACGAAAACGGTAGAGTGAATGATAATAAATCGAATTACGGTTGAGGGGCAATTGCTCTTTGAAACGTTTCGATTTCCATTTTTTCTAAGCGGTAGACACTCGAAGGGTTGCCAGCGGATCGGGCAGCCCATTCGGTTGGTTGAGCATGTTTTGCATCTGTAGACCAAGAGGTGACTCGAATTCTGCATTCAGGGAATTCAGGGTCGATAAACGTATCCCAGCCAAGCAGTTGCTTTGTTTTTTTATCAAAGTACCAGCGAACATCTCGACCAGATTCCATTGTCATCAGGATATCAACTTTGGGGCCTGTGCCATCAATTTTCTCACTGCCAATGTAATAAAATTCGGTGAAGCCTTCTGCTCCTTGGGTCAAGAGTCGATGCAATTGATAAAACCCCATCAACATGCCTTCGGAATGAAGTCCTGCCTGGAATGTATCAGGACGTTCGATGTCGAGCAGATGGATTTTATCCAGAGTTGGGATTTCGAGCAGGGAGGCAAATTCTGAAATCACCATTCGAAATGGAACGTCCTCGGGGAGCGTTCCGGTGAATGTCCATTTTGATTCTTGATCACTGAAGTTTCCCATCGTTTTGAGCTGGTCGATGAGTCTTTGTTGATGTTGCTTGTTGAAATAATAATTTGCAAATCCTTGTCTGGCTTGATAAAGATGTGCGTACTGTTTGGGGATTTGGGGTGCTGGCTTTGCATGGTGCAGCGGAATTCCAGGCGGTTTCTTTTCTGGTTTTTCAGGAGCATCTGGTGTGCCTGCAAATTGCAAAAGTTCGCCAGTGGAATGCAGGGCTTCTAATCGAACGATGATTTCAGTTCGTTGTCCGTCTCGTCGGTACGTTAAAGGCGTTTTCCACCCTTTGGGATAAATGCCGACCGCGTTTTTGAATTGATTGACGCTTCCGATGGCACGTCCACCAAAAGAAACAATTTCATCTCCACTTCGAAGCCCTTGGCGGGCAGCATCACAGTTGGGCAGTATCGAATCGACGACAACGTTTGAGAACTCATCTGTTCGCACGGTCGCCCCTAAAGTTGCATGGTCGACAACTCGTCCACTCAGCAGATGATCGCTGAAGTTTTTGATTTGGTTGATCGAAATCGCATAACCTGCACCTGCATTAACACGCCCACGCTTTTCGACAGAAATTCGTCCGTTGATACCAATCAGTTCTCCATCGGTGTTATACAGCGGGCCTCCCGAGTTACCAGGGTTGATCGATGTGTCTACTTGAATGCAGTCTGTGTATTCGAGAAACGATCCAGCCGGGTACTGATACCGTTTGACTCCGCTGATCATGCCAAATGTGAGCGTAGGCGTGAAATCGGCAGCCAGCAGAAATGGATTCCCCATCGCAAAGGCCCAGTCACCCGCACGAGCCTGATCGCTATCTCCCAACGTTGAGGTGGGGAAATCGTCTCGACCAAGAAGTTTAATAATTGCGACATCACCAGTGGGATCAATTCCGATTAATACCGCATCATAAATATTGCCATCGTTGAGACCACATTTGAGAAAAGGTCCGGCTCCTCGCACGACATGAAAGTTAGTTAATGCCAAACCATCTGGAGAAATTAAAACACCCGATCCGCCACCTTTGCCACTAGGCGGAAAAATGGCTACGACACTGGGGCTGACTCGGGCAATCGTTTCAATGCGTTTGAGTTGGTCTTGGAGTACCGATTCCGGCAAGGCATCCTGAGCTTGTGAGCCTGAAGCTGAAACCAGCAAACTGATTGCGAGTAACAAACCAAGGCGATAAAAAGATGTCAGTACAATTGAATTCATAACAAAGATTTCTGGTAGCCTCAAAATGAAAATTTACCACCAAGCCCAAAAGAATAAAGTTACTTATTTGATGAGTCTGGCTTCAACCAGATCCAGACGATCCCCAATGTTGAGTCCTTCTCCAAAATCGACCAGTAAAGACAAGAAACGATGGCCCGTGATATCCAAGTCGATTTTTTGTGGTGCGGTGAATGCTGAAATATCTTCTTCAAACAGAACTTTTTCATCAGCGGTAATAACAACGTGCACGTGTCCAAGTCCAGACTTTGCAACCGATGCGTCTATTCCGATTAACGCTTGAAATCGAGAAAAATCACCCGCCAACCGGTACGTTAAACGTGTTTTTGAATGAATCCACAAACCTTTTGAGTATTCCTGATTTCCCAATTTCAAAGCAGAGCCATCGATCGTTTTGTCTCGTTGATATTCCCAGACAACATCAAAGTAGGGGGTGTATTCCACACTTTCGTGGGGCATATCAGATAGGTATACGATGCGTCCCAGACTGAAATCGATCAGACGCATTTGCGTTTTGGGAATTGTGATGAAATGGTCAGGGCCAGTACGCACTCGGAAGGTATCATCCTCCAATGATATTTCCTGCACAAACAGAGAGTTACCCGCAGTGGTTTCGATTCGACATATTACTTGCTCAGCAGGAGTATACGGATGAGGGTGAATGATGCCAAAGACTTTCTCCCGACGTACCGGGATCTCATTCCCCTCGTATAGAAACAGTACATTTGTATCGTCGAACTGAGTGACAACGCCGGGAAGAAAATCGAGTGTCTCTCCTTTTTTGATCACCAGCAAATCATCTCGGGATTCTTTTTTAGTCAGCAGTTCCCATTGAGTGCGCAAGTTGTCGTCAAGTTTCGAAAACAGGACCGATTTTACTTTTTGTGCAGGGATCTGTAATTTTCCCAGTTCTTCAGTTGTGATGCTTAAGTGCTGACCATCACTTTTGACCGTTGAACCAGCAAGTTCTGAATGGTCTGTAATGGTTACGCGAATATAAGAATCCGATACTGTTTCCGGCTGACCGTTTTCAGCCGGGAAAGTTATTTTCATAATTTGATCGGCAGGAACTTCGATGTCGCCTTGCTTCGTCTGAATCACAGCTGAAGATTGTGACAACGATTTGAGAGAACCGGAATAGGCACTGCCTGTCAGGTTGAATAATTCAGCAGCCTTCAATCCTGGTGCGCATATACTTACAAGCACAAACAGGATCAGCACTTTTAATATCATCTGGTCATCTTTCAAAGGGCGTAAGCAGATCACGGGGTTGGCGCCTCTCGTTGAGCTGCTTTACGATTGTAGGCCTCAATGGCTCTGCGGTAATGCGGAGGAAAAAGAGTGCCTAGAATTTGTTTGGCTTTGGCTTGATCTTTAGGGGGAAGTTTTCCCCAGCCATCTTTTCTGCCGATATCTTTATCGTCTACATTTCCTGGTGCGGTGCTGCCTTTGACTCGACTATCTTTTGCACCTGAATTGGGTTGGTTTCCTTTTCCAGTGCCAGAACTGCTGCTACTGCTTGCGTTGGCAGCCTGCTGTTCCAGTTTTTTAATTAATTCATCAAGAGATTCGATAATTTCTTTTTCAAGCTTTTGAACTTTCTCTCCAGCCCGGCCCAAATTGAGGCGGCGTTTAACATCAGTCATTTTTCGAGAAATTTCATCGAGGCTTTTTTCCTCAAGCTTGGCAATATCCTGTTTCATTAATTCGCCTACCATGCGGTATCGGCTCGGAAGCGGCTTGCACTGAGTGAGTAAACTGTTGAGCGAAGCCAACGCTTCAGTTTTTAGCAGCAGGTGATGTTCGCAAACGGCTCGATAAAAAAAGTAAGTAGCAGGGTCAACAAGTTCTTGTGTATCAACCTGCACGAATTCCTGTAGAGCTTCTTCATACAAATGACGTTGTGATAATTCCCGGCCCAGCCAAAGTTTCAGGTTTGAGCTGATCCACGAATCATTAATCTGTGGTTGGTACTTTTCAATCGCAGTAGCGATTTCGTGCTTAGGCATCGTCGGTAATTCGATGCTGAGTACCCGCGTTGGTTCATCAACAAGTGAAATCGCTTTGATGATTAATTCCAACTGGGGTTGAGTAGGCTCTTGGGGCAGGACGAGTTGCTGCCAGGATTTCAATTGCTTTTCGTTAGCATTTTCTTTGAGCCAATTCAGGCAATGCTCATGAATAACTTGCGCAGTCGGTGGCTGTCGCAGCTGAGCAGCTTCTACTTGAGATTCTGTTTGTGCCCATGTGATGTTGTTGCAACTCAATACGAATATGAATGCAACAAGCATCGCAAAGCCGGAGCGATATTTATGGTAGAGATTGAAGATGATCTGATTCCAATGTCTCAAAATAGTCTCCTTTGTTAACGGGGTGATATTGATTGTGGGTACTGTTAGTTTATGAGTGATGAAAAGTTCAGAAGTCATAAACAGATTCGTTATTAATTCTTTATTTATTTCGTCCGGTTGAAAGGTCGTATGTTGCTCGTTGAATTCGAGCTTGTCTTGTTGAAAGTTGTTCAAGAAGTTCGAGTATGCTTTGCTCTGATTCTTGTTCCCCTTCTTGTGGTTTGTTGTAACGCTCGGTTCGGCGATTGATTCTTAATTGCAAAGAACGCAAAAGTTTTAACTCTGAGATCAAGTCAACCAACGCAGGGTCGGTCTGTTGACCTTGTTGGTTATTTTGGCCTTTCTCCTGTTGCTTTTGGTCCAGCTTTTCCATTTCTTTTCGCAAAGCTTCAACCATTTCCTCCAATGCCTCAATGATATCGTCTTCGATTGCGATGGTGAGATCATTGATTTGGAACTCGTTCAAGCGTTTGGCAACTGTCTGCATGTCCTCTCGCAATTCTTGGGTTGCTTCGGGGAATGCGACAGATGAGCCTTCTTCTCGAAGCAGTATCAGAGCCTTGTTTGCTTCCTGGATAATATCTTGCTCGTCCCTGGCTAGCTGAATAGATCGGGCACGGTGTCTGGGCAGTCGCTTATCTGATTTGATTTGTGCAATTTGTTGAGAAGATTTTCGGATGGTCACTTGCATTTGTAACATTTTTCGGAAGCGTGCTTCCAGCGCAGCCAGTACCAGCTTTTGCTCCTCTTCACGAAGTTGCCTGAGGATCTCTTCGAGCATCGCCTTGGCTTTTTCCAATTCAGCGATTGCCTGGTCCTGATCACGGGAGGCATCATCACGATTCTTCTTTTCTAGATCCTCAATAGCCTTCTTCATTTTATCAATTGCAGATTCCACTTCTTTACGTCCAGGAGTCTCTTCCTGAGGTTTCCCGTCCTGAGGTTTCCCGTCCTGAGGTTTCCCATCTTGAGGTTTCCCATCTTGAGGTTTCCCGTCCTGAGGCTTCCCATCTTGAGGCTTCCCATCTTGAGGCTTCCCATCTTCTTCGGATTCGTTGGCCTCTTGTTGTTTTTGTTTTTCGCGATCCTGCTTATCGATTTTATCTGCTAGCTTTTCTGTTTTATCGGTCACCTCTTTTTGTTTTGATTGTAAGCCTTTGATGGGTCGTCCACGTTCTGTTCCTGCTCGGACTTCTTTCTGGTTCANAACAATTTTATTCAGATCACCAATGATTTCTTCAAGTCGGGTGATTTCGTCCGCGAGCCGTTTTTGTTCATCTTCGCTTTGTAAAACATCGAGTAAATTGAGGAGGGAGTTGATGAGGTCTTCCTGGCGACCAACGAGATTTGAAAACTGAGGCGAATCTTCAGAAAGAAGTTGCAGGATGGTCGATATCTGAGAATCGATCTGAGCTTCTTTGCTTTTGCCAATCACACGCAGGAGTAATTCTGCTCGGGCAGGGTCACTTTTTTTCATGTAACCATGCAGTTGTGTCAATGTCTTGGAAAATCGCTGATACCGACCTGAAATCCGAGTTTGCAATACCTTAAGGGACTCATTCGTTTTTTCTGTAGGCGTCGTTTCTGGCAAAGCAGTGCTTGCTGGTGGTTGAGCAGAAACACTTACGGGAACAATCAACAACAACACAATGCCTGCCAGTATTACAATGCCTGCCTGTAGTGCAGTGCAGACCAATCCCGTTTTGGCTCGACGGTCTGGTGACAGACCTTGGGCGGTATTGTTTGGGGTTTCGTTATTGAGTTGTAGGTTGGGTCTGACCCAACGAGAATAGACTTGGCTCATTCGAGTAATTCCATTCGATAAGTGATACGCAATTGCGTATTTGTTTGCGAGTTGTCTATTTCCTAAGTTCTTGTCAGTACAAGACCACGAATCCAGCTCGTATCCATCATATACTAATTCAGTAAATCGATCAGCTTCTTTTTTCTCTCATCTTCGGTCTTTTTACGAAGATCTTTTTCGTCATCAATAATCGCTTTGAGCAGTTCAATCACCTCTTGGAAGTTCTCCAGTTTACGCATTTCGAGTAAAACTTGTCTCAAATTTGTTAAAAGAAGATCAATATCTGTGATGCACTGGGCAGCGGTAAATTGCGGCGTGGAGTTTTCTCGGAAAGCGTAATCGAGTAACCGCAAATGTTCTTCTGCTGTTGCGAAGTCTTCTGCGATGATTCTGGTTAGGGGTTCGATAATGTTATTATCCAGCCGACGTCTGACTTGCGGGGTATCGAGGCGATTATTGACCATTTCTTCGCGGAGGTCTTCAAAAGCTGCCCGGATGGCATCGGTGTCTACTTTATCTTTTCTGACAGTATTAAGAGTTCGCTGGGTAGACTCGGCGACAAGTTGTCTGTTTTCGGAAAGGGAACTTTCTGAGTCGTCGTCAGCAGGTTTTTCGGCTTTGGTATTGGCGTTAGCCAGGTCATCACGTGAGCGAGTTAATTCTTCGATGAGCTGTTCAAATCGTTTACGCAAATTCAATTCATCCTGATGCAAATTGGAAAGTAGTTCTTCGTCGCTGACAATTTTCAAGCGAGACGTTTCGCCCCGAGTAATATGTGGCCCATTCAAATTGTCGTTATCGGATGCGACTAATGAAACATATAAAATATCATCCAGTTTTAGCTCCAAGGGCAGAACATCAAATCGTGGCTTCGGGGCTGATTCCGTGCCCTGCATTATATAAACTTGCTCACCTTGAGGCTGTCGTTCCAGAGGGAGACTTTGATGTTCTTTTTCCTGGTTAAGCCGGTATTCAAAGTGAAGTTCAGCCAAGCCGTAGTCGTCTCTTACCTCTCCAATCATTGGTAAAAAAGCCTTGCGAGTAATCGATTTCCCGATCCCGGTTAGTCGTGTATGAACTTCAGGTGATTCGTCCTCGATTCCATGAATCTGTAAACGAGCTGGTTCCAGGTTGATGATGCCATCGGTGTCTTCCAGGTAAATTCGTAAGGATTCGTTTTTGTGAATTGGTATGTTCGGGAAAACATCCAGCTTCGTGTCGGGCTTAATCTGATATCGTTGAGTGATAAAAAATGGAATGGAAATGATGTACCCGGTTTCGTCAATCAAAGCCAGGTTGGTGTCAGCCAAATGAACTTGTTTGATGGTGACGCCTCGCTCATCAATGAATTTGCACAAACCAGAGCATATGCCGGTTTGAGCATCTTTCTTGATTTTTAATTCAAAATCTCGGCCAGAGATATTCGCTTCGGTGATTGGTTTGGTTGTTCTTGAAATTAACAGCAGCTCGCTTTCTATCGGGATCGTTAACTGAGATGCTGTTAATAAATACGAAGTTTCTTCTCCAATGCCCGGGGAGTTCCAGTTGGTGTAGTCAGGGTAATTGCACTGGACAGTCAAGCTTTTCAGACTTGGTTCAGGAACAGTGATGACCTGATAAGGCCGACTGGTTGTGAAGTCGCCACCGGTGATGTGAAATTCAATGTCGTCAACAAGATTACCAATTGTGTAGCGAAACTTTCCTTCGCCAGCGGGACTCATTTTGGTTGGCGGGATTCTTGCGCCGGTGACTGATCGGTAGGAAAGATAAACGGAATCTGGTGTCTGTTTTCCGTCTTTTGTTTCTACAATGATCGTCAAGTCTGCACCGGCAGCATGCTTGCAAAGACGATCTTCAAACTGACGAACCCGGTCTCCCGGTTGAGCCAGCAGGTAAGCATTTAACCCGTTGAGGTGGTCCCAGTAATCTTGTGACAAATTCACGTAGGCTTTCGACCAATGCGAAAATGTCTGTGGGCTGGCTGCTGCGGTTGCTGCGATGGAGAGAATTGCGATCCCTGCAAATATCGCAGCTTTCTTGATTGGTCTGGGATTAAAAACTTCTTTGATATCAAGCGATTCCGTAATTTGAGAAGCCTCTTGCAGAGTCTTTGCCAGCATGACCCGGGTCAGTTCGGGCAGTGCGTTTTGTTCTTTGCGTTCTTTACTACTTGCTATCTGTTCGGCTGTTTCGACAGCAGTGATGAGTCGATCATTGAGTTCCGGGAAATGCTTTTCGAGCAGCAGCGCCAAGGCTCTGCGTTTAAGCTGGACAAGTAACTGCCAGATCACAGTTTGGAATAGAACAACAACGATGAGCGAAAGTCCTGCGATGATAATCGCTAATCGGGCGGCTTGAGGAAGTTCTAGTTTTGTGCTTTTGAACCAGAGAAAATCAACAAATAACGTGACCCAAAAAACAAGAACCAGCGTGGTCAGCAAAACAGCCAATCCACGCAGTAGCACATACCGTCGAATCGCAGAGCGTAGCTTCGACAGAATCGCATCGACTTGTTCAGGAAGTGTAAGTTTCATAATTTTTTAGTAATCAGTAATCAGTAAGTTATGCCAGTTTTAGGAGTTTGCGAATCAGCCATTCGATGCCAAAGATGGCGACGATACAGTACATTAACCAGGTACGATCCCATAACGTTTTAATTTGTTCGCCAATCATAAATGGTTCACTGGAATCGGGGAGAAGTTTGACGAGCATTTGTGCCTGATCCAGCGGTTGATATTCTCCCCCGGTTTTCGCAACCAGGGTTTGTAATTGTCTGATGTCCTGACGTAAATCTTTGCTTTCAAGATTATGCAATTCGATTAATACCGATTCATTAACCACTTGATTTGTGCCCGGGATTCTCAATCGGATTTGATATCTGCCCGGTTGGCTTCCGCGAACTTCGCCCACGTATCTTCCCGGTTGAGCAGGGTTGGGTCACAGTTGAGGTTGCGGAACGA
>JAESQE010000335.1 GCA_016765335.1 Planctomycetaceae bacterium | reverse complement strand
AAATGGTCGGACCGTTGGCCCTACGTTTTTTTGATCACCAGAACCCAGCCCGTTGGGCTGGGCTAGGCAAACGATCAGGGCTTTGCCCCTGTTTTTTTGTCATTGCTGCATTCAGACAGATTGCCTGCTGATTGTACTTTCGTCTTTCTTATAGGAAAAATCACATCATAAAGATGTGGGTAACGACAAGGCTCCTGCTTGGTAACGCACTTTGGAGAAGCTCCTGCTTCTTTTTTTATTTATTTCGGACATCGACGCAAACCAATGTGCCTTCTGCTCCGCGGCAGTAGATGAGGCCNTTGCATAACGTGGGGACAGTCCAGCATTGTTCGTTCATTATTTTAACTCGTCCCAATTCGTTGAAAGATTCGTGAGTTAAATCGGCAAGAACGAGTTCACCGGAATCGCTTAATGCGATTAGATGGTCTTTGGAGGCTGTCAATGCGCCGCAGCCCAGGTTTCGTTGCNCCCAGGCAATTTGGCCTGTTTCCCAATCGATACAGTTGAAGGTGACCGTTCTGGCAATATGCGAGTTTCCATCCACGCCATACAAATAGCCGTCTTTGAGAACACAGGAATTCATATGATTTCGCATGTTCTTATTTTTGTAAACTTCACTCAGGCTGCTCCCATCAAAATCAAGTAACGTGCAGCCGATGTTGTAGCCGGTGGAAATGAAAAGTTGCCCATCGTGCCAAATCGGTGTCGTTGCATTCGTGGCGTAAGGAGATTCCCAGAGGTAAAATGCAGCCTCTTGGTGAGTCTCTAAATCGACAACGGAAACGCCTTCATTATTGATGGCAGCCAAATACGGTTTGTCCTGGNATGTGAATAATTCGGGGGTACCATAGCCAGGCATGCGGGGTTTGGTTTTCCAATTGATTTTCCCGGTCTTTTTATCGACCCCAATCACCGAACCAGTTTCGAGAATGATTTCGTTGCCATTAAGAATGACAGAGCAGGAAAAGCCCCATTCGGGAAGATCGAGTCCCAATTCTTCTTGCAGCGAAAGCGTCCACAGGACTTCGCCATCGGTAGCCCGAACTTTACGAACTTCTCCTTCGCGTGAATTGAANTAGACAAAATCGCCATCAATCGTGGGCGTTGCGCAAGGCCCGCCTTTGTGAAGATGATCCAGCAATACACAAGGGTAAGACTTTGACCAGATTTCTTTTCCGGTCACTGCATCAAAACACCACATCGTTTCCATTTCAGTTTCGGACTCTGCCGGGTGCCCCATCGTATAAAGGCGGCCCTGATCGATGCTGACAGAGCTGTATCCGATCCCGATGTTGTTTTCCCACAGTGTTTCGGGCGGTGTTTCCCAGTTCGTATTCCAGTCGGTTTCCTGCGACATACCATCAAGTTGCGGGCCACGCCAGTAAGGCCAATTGAATTGCGGCTTCNGTTCAGCCTTAATGGTCGCTTCTGCAATCTCAGCAGTTCCGCAGCCGGAAACCGAGAGTAGCATCAACGCAACAACTGCGAAGTTCAGACAAATAGATATCATCGATTGCCAGGAAGATATCACAGGAGTAGATGGGGATAATCGAAGCATTACTTTTGATTTTCTATACGATAAAGGTCCGTCTTGGTTCGCAAAAAGAGGGCATTGCCCACAACAGCTGGTGTCGCCATGAATCCTGGAGTCAGCTTGTTTTCTGCAACAACATTCAACGCATCGCCCGGCTTGACAACGGTTGTTTTTCCATCTTCATCACAAAAATACATATGGCCTCCTGCATAAATTGGACTGGCAGAGAACGTGCCTCCAATGCGGTCTTGCCACAGGACTTCTCCTGTCGTTACATCGATACAAGATACGATGCCATTTTTATCTGCAACGGTGTAGATTTTCCCATCAATAAGAAGCTGTGATGGCTTGGAAGGCATCCCACGGTCAACTGTCCACAGAACATTCGAATCTGTCACGTCTCCCTTTGCCTGATGAGGATTCACTGCAATGACACTGCCTTTGCCAAATCCCGAACCAATATAAATGTGCTTGCCATCAAATAACGGGCGATTTGCGGTGGAGTGTTGTTCGTATCGAATCCACCAAAGTTCTTTGCCTGTTTGCGGTTCGTAAGCCATTGTTGCTTTGGCGTAAGGGCTGATTAGTAACGGTTGACCATCGACTTCAAAAATGGCGGGTGTGCCGTAGGCTTTTTTTCGGTCTCCATCGTCTGTTTCGAATAGATCCATGCGATCCTTTTTCCAGACTGTTTTTCCCGTCATTTTGTCCATGGCAACGATGTATTGAAAATCGTATCCATCGTAATGCATAAACATCAAGTTTTTGTAAATGATAGGAGAGGAACCAGGGCCACGCCAATGATGGCAAGGCAGGTCTCTACGTTCCCAAATTTTCTCAGCCGTTTTTGTATTCAAGCAAGCGGTGCCGTAACTTCCAAAATGAATGTAAACCCGATCTCCATCGATCACCGGCGTGGGCGATGCAAAACTGTTGGTCACATGGATTTCTCGGAGTTCTTCATTTGTGAACAGCACCCGATCATGAATGACTTTCCCCGTTTGGGCGTTAATACAAAGTACAGACATCTTCTTGCCATCTTCAGTGGCAGTGGTCAGCCAGAGTTTCCCATCAGAAATGACGGGCGAGGACCAGCCACGGCCGTGAATCGGAATCTTCCAGGCAATGTTTTCTGTTTCGCCCCATTGCGTCGGTGGATTCGCTCCCTCGGCGTGGCCTGTTCCGTTGGGGCCTCGAAATTCGGTCCAGCTTTGCTGAGCAGTAGCTGAACTGCAAACGAAGCTACTGGCAAACAGGCTTGCCAGTAGAAACAGCCCCATCGCAAAGTGCATCGAAGGATAGTCTTGATAATGTTTCATCATATGTTTGTTTCTAAGGCAATGGAAAATCTAAAAAATCAGAGGATTCGAGAGGGTCGTTTTATGCAGCAGTATTTTATGCAACAGGTAGGCAGTAGAGAAAGAGTAAAGGGAGCCTCTGGAAATTGAATTCCAGAGCTTCTTGAAGACTGTTTGATTATTAGAAGTAGTTCAAAACCCCCTCTAACTCCCCCTTCTTAAGGGGGAGAACTCATTTTCAGAGATTCCCTCAAGCAGGGCGTCAATCGGTAAATCACTAGAGGAATCATCCCATATTCCAACACAGAATGCGAGTCCAGCTCTGTAGATCAGCATCAGATTACAGTTGCCTGGTTCCCTCACTGAATCTTTTCCATATGTAAAGATGGGTAGAATACAGCCTCTTTTCAGTTTGTACACCAGGTTATTGTACGGGAGGATGCTCGCGAATGTGAAGATATGGCGGTTGTAACGCCGATACCGAATGTAGGAATAGAT
>JAESQE010000334.1 GCA_016765335.1 Planctomycetaceae bacterium | reverse complement strand
CGATAGATGGATACACGATTGTGCCGCTGGTCGGGCGACCGACATGCATGCGATACGAAGCTGCGGCATGTTCGTCGATTTCTTCATGATGCAAAGAGCGAACCAGAGCACAGCGATCAAGCAAATTGGCCGTTTGCGGCAAATACTCACAAACTTGGACGCCTTGCACTGCGGTATCGATGGCGGCGTAGGCACTGCCAGAGTCTTTCAAGCCGTCTGTAGATTGTCTTTTCGGATCGAATGTATCAATCTGGGCAGCTCCGCCACCAAGCCAAAGCATAATGCAATGCTCTGCTTTGCCTTTCGGGATTTTGCGATTATGTTCTTCTGCCTGTGCTGAAATTGGCAACAAACTTCCAGCCATTGCAGCTGCGGTCGTTCGCTGTAACCAATCTCTGCGATTCAAAGTTCCAGCCAAATCAGAATTTGTTGGAGTCGTTGTATGATTCATGCTTAAGTCCTGTGGTGGAGTAATATTCGATGCTTCTCAGTTTTGATTTCAAAGGTTGTGTTGCAGTCAAAGTTTGTGAAGACAAATGCATTTGAGGGAACCTCTGAAAATTGAATCCCAGAGCATTCCTGAATGCTGTTTGATAGTAATACGTAGTTTAAAAACCCCCTCTAACTCCCCCTTGGTAAAGGGGAGAACCAACTTTCAGAAGGACATTTAAGGAACGAAGATGAATTCCGGGGAATTGAACAACGCCCACAGTGCATCTTCGGCTTGTTCTCGCCATCTGCTGTTAAGTCGTTTTGTTGGAGCATCACCTTGTTGTGCGACCGTTTGTTGACGGATGCCTTCGTTGGCTGCATCAGGATCAAAATGGAACGACCATGTTAGAGGTGAGCGGAAAACTGTCTTCGGTGCAATTTCGGTCACTCCTGTTTTTCTTTCGTTGAATCCCGGTGCAAGCAATGCTTGATACAGTGCCTGTTCATCACCGGTTGGTTTTCTGGAAAGAACTCGCAAGAAAAGATTGTCAATCAGCTCCTGAACCGTTTTTGCATTCAAGGCCAGAGTGACCATGTCGCCCTGATCAGAAAAATCAACAGCTCGGTTGAGCAAATTTCCATTGGCCAGTGCTAACGGTTGCAGCGGCGTCGGGGTAAGTTCACGCTCGGTCACCGGATCTTGCCTTTCGCTTCGCCAACCATACGCTGAGAGAAGGTTGGCAATACTTTGAGCTTTGGGCAGCGCCATCGAAGGCCGTTCCCGCTCGTTACTAATGGAAACCAGTTCCCAGCTTTTGCGAGGTTCCCCAAAGTCAATGAAGTTGACCCAGGTCTGCCTGCCATCTGCGTTGTAGGTAAGCCGTTCACTGGGAAGCCTTTTTCCGACAGCCTGGAAAATAGAATCCACAATCTGCTCTGCGGTCAGTCTTTTTCTGGTTGGGCCAGCAAAAGAGGATTTTTGAAGGCTGTTTGTCTCGACTGCTTGACGCTGGTAAAGATTCGATGTCACAATCAGCCGGCTCAGTTTTTTCAGGTCGTAACCTTGACGCACAAATTCCTGAGTCAACCAATCAAGCAGTTGCGGATGACTTGCATCGCCCGTTTCCCAATCTTCAGCTGGCTCGACAATGCCCCGCCCGATAAGTCGTTTCCAGACACGGTTCACAATCACTTGTGCAAAGCGTCGGTTATCGGGATGTGTGATAACGGCTGCAAGAACTTCTCGTGTATTACTGGGATCACGGACAATTCCCTGATCCAGAACTGTTTGTTGGGAAAGCAAATCTTTGAAGGGCCAATTCGGGGAGATTTTTTCTCCAGGCTTCAATGTTACTTTGACGACCATTTCAGCAAGTTGTTCTGGAGTGCCCGGAATACTGCTCGATTTGGGGACGGCTACCGGTTTGCGATCAAGCATTGCTGCAACTTCGAACAGATCTCGCTGAAGCGATTGGTGATACGGTGCATCATGGCAACGGGCACACTTCATTTCGATCCCCAAAAATGCAGTGCCCAGAATGTGAGCTTTGGCAGCCATCGGGACGTCGTTATTCGCTGCAATTCCAAACCCAGAGGTTCCGCCATTATGCTTGGAACCTTCCATCAGAATCAGTTCGGTGACGATCCGGTCAAACGGGCGGTTGTCGATGAACGCATCGTGTAAATACCAGCGGAACGGGCCAGAATTGTTCAGCCGCGGCCTGGTCATCCCCGGGTTTTCGGCAAGCACATCCTGCCAATACGCTACCCAGTGGTCCGCCCAATCGGTACTTGTCAGCAATCGGTCAATCACATTTACGCGACGAGTTTTCTTGGAGTCATTCAGGAATTCTGTAATTTGTTCCGGAGTTGGATTCAAGCCTGTTAAATCGAGAGTGACACGTCGCAGGTAAGTGATGTCGTCAATTTCCGAAGTCGTTTGAATGTCCTTCTTTTTCAATTCTGCATCAATAAATAAATCGATGGGGTGATTGCTGGATGCATTTTGCACAACCGGTACAGAGATTTTCGGACCAGTTTCAATGGCTTGAGCTGCTTTGAGATGTCTCTGTTTCCAGTAGTCGGATTCGTCCCGGCTTGCTTGTAGACGGTTGCTGTTGTTCTGTTGAATACGCTGGGCTTGGTCGACTGCTTGGAATGCGAGCCAGCCTTTNGTATTGAACGTCCACTGAGGTTGGTGCCNGAGTATTTGGTAAGTATTTCCTGGTTGACCGCAGGCGACGACAAGTTCTCCCAGAAAAGTGGGGCGTCCTTTTTCGCCTGCAATTGTCATCAGGGAATAGACGTGGGGTTTGCCATCGCTGTGAAACGTGATGCGTTTTTCAGTATGAGCGACCGGCATCGAAAGTTCGCCCTTTCGGGGAGTTTGTAACGGATGCATCGTACCATGAGCCGATCCACTGAGTCCCATAAATGGAGTTTCAGCCAGCAGTTTTCCATCGACATAGAAACGGAGTGAATTCAAGGAACGCAGAACAAACTCGTGTTCTCCTTCGGGGAGCACAACGGTCGAATACGCATGCACAAGATATGGTGCAGATCGATCAGCGATGATCCCTCGGGCATTGTATTTGAATGGAAGTTTAGTCAAAGCGAAAGCAGGTGTCTGGTAAACGGTGACTTTTTCGGTTGGTCGAAAATCCCATTTTCGAGTGTCAGTAATACCTTCGTGAATATCGACGGTGACATTCTTTGTCGGAGCAGCTTGGACTGTCTGGTCCACCAGTTTTTGCAGATAGTCGATGGAATTGCGTTTGAAGCGGGTGGCGATTGTTTTCGCGGGGATAATTTTACGATGAATCGCGAGTTCATCCATGCCTCCCTGGAAATGATTCCCTCCCTGCATGGTGGCACCAATCCAAAGTTCGTCGTTATCAACGACAGGGCTTTTCGTTGTCGGGCCGGCTAGATCCCATTTCCCTGGAGATGGTTTGCCATCAATGTAACCGCGGATCGATTCGGGTTCGCCGAATTTGTAGCTGATGACAATATGATGCCAACTTCCATCGGCTGGAAAACTTTGAGTACTCGTCCAGCGATGCCCATTGGTTGATGCGGTCCCCCCTTTCAAAATGTCTTCATCAACAAACAGAAAACTCATCGCGAAGGACTTGCCAGATTTCGAGAGACGCAACGCATAGTTTTGATTATGGGGATTGAAGCCTGCGTTTTGCGTACGACCTTTTCCAACAATGTAAGGATACACGGCATTTAACGAAGCCTTTGGGCTGACCCAGACTTCGATTGTTAACGCATCTCCATTTCGAAATTTGAGAGAACTTTTTTCTTCGGAATCTTTAATGACCAGCCATTGATCCGGGGACGTGAATTGAATCGCAGAATTATCAGCAGCGAAATCAGGATATTCTTCTGGACGAGGGCCTGGAGTTTTGCGAGACAGATTGCCAGCCAGTGGAACTGAAATTGATGGGACCGTCCCGATGGAGATCAGAGATTCCATTTTGTCTTTCTGATCCATCGACCAATAGAATGCAGGGGAATCGTTTTGCACTCTATCTTGATACGCCCCTTGAGGGCTTTGATGATTTTCCTGAGCGATGACGCTGGAAGTTGAGCAGAATGACGCAGAGCAGATTCCGCAAATCAGTCGTGTCAGGAACCAGATCATTCGAAAATAAGAAGAACGCATCGATAGACTCCACAGTGAATTTATGGCAAGAATGTAGTCAGGAGGGAACATCTCAAATGGGTTGGTGATCAATGACTGCAATGCAAGCAGACAACTTGATATCACTAGTTTACGCAAGAACCGGAGCAATGTCTTTACGAACATACTGTGGAATTTGACAATCTTCCAAATTAAGTCTCTTTGCGGTTTCTGGACAAGTTTGGGGCTTGGATCGCAAAAGAGCAATTTGCGTCTATCGAGAACAAGTGACTACGAGTCCAACTAGCGTTAATAGTCAGCCATTTGGGTCAAGGATTTTGGTGTTCCGATTGGAAACAAATGAAAACGGATAGATTTTATTTTACCACGGAGGCACAGAGAACACAGAGTTAAAAAAGTAGCAGTAAAACAATCAATCTAATTCAAGAGTTGTACTGTCTTGTTTGGCTATGAAATAAGAACCATCTGAATATTCTCTGTGGCCTCTGTGTCTCCGTGGTTTAATTTACTTGTTCCTGTTTGATACCAGCTACGCTGGGTCATACGTCAGGAAATCATATTCCAACAATCATTAAGCCGCCTACCATATAACGCTAGTCGGACTACTGCTTCAGTTCGGTAAATCTGGATTAATCGACACAACCGATAGTTTGCGTCTCGAACAAATAGCCTAGTCGCTACGCTGTTCGGTATTTCGCTTTTGATTGTATGATGGTTAAGTTGCGTCTCATTGGAACAGCTGCTTCGATCCGATTCAGAATCAGTTAGGTGCAAGTAAGTGAATGGTCACATTGTTCCGATGCCTGAGTGTTAGTTGGAATTGGGATTGGTATGAGCCGTCATTTTAATTTAAAAAAGAAAACATCCTCGTTAAAGACGTCGGGCTGGAAGCGATTACTTTACGATCCTCGTGTGATCATCGTATTAGGGATAATCTGTTTGTGCCCGTTGCTGATCGGGGTCTCGAACCAGTTTGGAGACAAGTTACTTAATGAGCAGCGATTTCAGGTTGATCAGAATTCTTTTGAGATCAATCCTCCTCCCGCAATGGTCCCTGAAGATATCCTTTCTCGTGTTTGGTTCGCTGCCAAGTTGCCAGAACAATTTACGATTTTGGAACCCGGGTTAGCCAAGAAACTTGGGGAAGCATTCGAGGCTAGTCCTTGGGTCTCTCGTGTTAAGCATCTGGAACTGCAAGCTGATTCGGTTATTAAAGTAGAACTCGAATATCGCGTGCCCGTGGCGTTGGTGAAAAGTAGCCAAGGGTATTTTCCGATTGATCGAGATGGTGTGTTGTTGCCTCCTGCTGACTTTTCCGCTGATGATCTTTTGCGTTATCCATTAATTGTCAGTCCGACCAGTAATCCCATTGGTTCTGCGGGCAC
>JAESQE010000333.1 GCA_016765335.1 Planctomycetaceae bacterium | reverse complement strand
GTCACTAGTAAAATCCTAATACAGTAAATCGTTGGGATACGCTCTGTTATCTACAACCTACGTAATTCTTACCCACGCCAAGATATTCATTCTGAAGGGGGGCATTGTTGAGATTTAGTTCTTATGTTGGTGCCTCAAATTTAGGCTGAATTGACGGATTAGTATATGTTTGGCCTGGTTTTGACTTACTTAACCTATGCCTTGCCATTAGCAAACAGAGAAAAGCTGACAACCACTTGCTTACTCCACGAGAAATGTGTACAATTGTCCTGGTTGCGATTGGCTGGCTTCTGTCTATTACAACGCAAGAAGGAAGCGATAACTCGCAATAAACAACTTGACTAATGATTATATATACAGAGGAGAGTTGATACCTGGGCGATAAACTGCAAGAATTACACAGTTCGAATGCGGGTTACAGTGCGGCAGAGCCGAAGTTATACTCCATAATGCCAGTTCTGTTCTGCTATTCATGGTTAATATGCTAAGAAAATCATTGCTTTATTAAATGTGCGACGTGAATAACAATACTCAACTTCCTGATTACGACAAACCACCTGTTGTGGAAACCATATTGGGAGTGCAATTTGAGCAGATTCCTGAGCTTAAGAATGCCCAGTTAGGTGCATTCTGGAGTTCGCTTGACACTAACAAGTGGTGCATTGTCGAAGACGCCACATTTCTCCCACCACAGTTTGAGCGGTTTGAGGATTCAACCCAGTGGCATGATGGTCTTCAGTTACGATTGAAGCGGGAAAGTGCGTGTCGCTTACAGATAAAAAACCATACTCAGGACCGAATGATTCAGGTTCAAAACAGCAGGTTTCATTTCAATTGGCTCGGCAAGTCCGGAGGAAAATACCCTCGGTACAGAGAAGTGTTTGGAGAATTTGAGGCTTCCTTGAAAAAGTTTCAGTGCTTCTTAGAAGAGGGGAAGATAGGGGCCATACAACCAAATCAGTGGGAAATCACTTACGTGAACCACATCCCTCTAGGAAGTGTCTGGCACAATCCTAGAGAGTGGGACTTTTTCAAACTAATTAAGTCAGATGACCTTTCTGGAGAGTTGGTCGCTAGTGAGAGTCTTGAAGGCAATTGGCGTTTTGTGATTCCACCTGAAAAAGGGAGGTTGCACATTCACTGGCAACATGTGGTAGGCACGAACGCAGGCGATCAAAACAATGAATTTATCCGATTGGTATTCACTGCACGTGGTGCGATTGAGGATGGCATACCTGAAGCTGTGGCCAAGGGACTTGCTCTTGGACGAAAAACAATTGTTTCATCATTCAAAGAGTTGATGAGTGATAAAGCTAATCAATACTGGGGATTAAAATGTCAATAACAAACATGGGGTCATCAACGCTATTTTGCGAACCTGAAGCATCGCAAAATACTACTGGCCCAGGATCGTTGTCATCAGAGAAAACCAACCAAGAAGCATGGTTGGAAGTCATTAGTGAAAAACTAACGAGATGGGGTTGCAATACTGATGATCTTGAAAAGGATGGAATAACTCCACCAACTTCAGAAACACTCCACTTGGCAATTGAAGTAGCCCATAGACTTTGCAGTAAGAAAGCACCAGACCGAGTAGTACTCGATGTAAATGGTGGGATTGTATTTGAGCTGCTCAAGAAGAACTCATCTGAGGTGTTCCATATTTGGGATGACGGAGAAGTTGAATATCAATACTTCAAAGAAGGAAAGTTAGTTCAGCGTCACCGAAACTTAGAATATAAATAGGCTAATCGAGGAAATCGGCGTGAACCTCGATTGCAATATTATAAGCGATGATGAAATCATATATCGACGCATTCCTGCTTCAATGGAGTGGTACGACGGGACCACAAATACCCTAAGTCCCGAAGCGTTCTCACCCCACAAGAAAAATGATACCACTGGGATCTCGATAACTAGAGCTGCTCATAAATCCATTGAAGACGCAGCAAAAGGTATGGGGAATTCGTATTATATTGCAGAGTTAAGGGTTGGAGACCTTCGTGACCATGGGATTGAGGTTGTATCACAACCCATTATAGCCGATGGAGTCGAAGATATTTCTCATGCAGAACTGCCAGGATTAAACGCAGCAAATTACAAAAGCGATGGAGTAATAGAATGGACCAGGTTGCTCGCAGAAAAACTAACACTCAGAATCGAAGGCCCATTTTCTTCGCAGGGCTAGAATATTCATCCTTCCATTGGCGCAACTGTAAGTAAATTTTACTTACTTCGGTGATTTGTCTCCGGTCACCTGTCATCGATCATAAAAACTGCTAGCTGAGGAACTGCTTCTTGTAATTGCAACCCAACCCGTGAATGGCTGGGGCAGCCTTGGGGGATTGTGCCAGTTGCTTAGGTGTAAGATTGTAGAAATCAAGGATGTGTTTCGTGCTCAAGTTAGCGACAAGACGCTTAATTCGTTACGAGGGGTGGCTGGGGTGCCAAAGAAACTTTGCGAAAATCGTAGCTAGCCCATGCAAAGTTGACTGAGCTGACAGGTAATAGTTCTGGCCCCAGAAGTATCCAACCTCTGGGGCCAGAACTATTTTCTTTATGCCATCGATCATCTGTAGACAAAACTCAGAGGAAATTGAAATTCCTACTTGCACCCCAGCCACACGAACGTGATTTTAATCGGGTCTGTTGGAGTGTGCGATGAAATCGATCGCTTGCTTAGCGTCTGAGTGGCATTTCGAAGCGATCTCTGGTGATGACTTCTGTCGGTGCGACTGGCTTTTGAGTTGTGGGCTGAGGCACTTGATCCCATTGCGAAGTCGACCAGGTTCCCCAGTTCGCTGCAACATGGGAAGAAACATCCTGAAAAACTGATGTCAGTAATTCGGGAGTGACGTTTTGATTTGGGATTGTCTTTTCTAAGAGAAAACGTCCCGTCTGTTTGCTGTAGGCAAATCGCAAACCCCGATTCATTTCTGCATTTTGCGAAAGCATTTCCAGTAAGGGTAATGCAGAAATATTCCCCGCAGGCAGTGGATCGAGCCAGGCTTGGACTCGGACCAGGGCATCGCCTTTTTCCAGAAGGACTGAAAGAGATAATTCCATTTCTTGTTCTTCAATTTTTGCGATATAAAGAACATCGTACCTTCGTTGAAAGTGTTCAGGATCTAAACTCATTTTGCTCAGCAGGGCACCTAATTGCTGGAAGTCGAGATGCTTGACCGCGCGATTCAATTGCTGATTAGATTTAGCCACTGGAAAGCCAGATCGTTGAGATGGCTTTGCTTGATCTGTTGTGGAGAAAGTCGGAAACCCAGATGTTTTGGGCTGCGAGACTGTTTTTTTATCTGATTCAACCGTTTCCACATCGGGAGAAAAGGCCGGAAAGCCCTTTGATTGAGCATTTGCGTTGGAACTAGTGCCAACGAGCATTGAAAACGCAAAAATGGATAAGCAGATTTTTTGATAGTATTGCATGGCAGGCACTCCGTTGCCCGGTCTTCTCGGTTGTTCCCCTATGAAATCGCCTTTGCCTGGCGATCTGTCTTCATTCTCGTACTTGATGTTCGTGTGTTTTACCTGCTGAACANGGCATCCAAACAAATTTGCGACCAGGTTTCAAACTGATCTCGCTCGGATAATAGTTCTTCAGGTGACGAGAACCCTGTATCTATCATCGACGCTTCTCTAGGCGAAACTTTGGCCTGATCCAACTCAAACAGGTGAACAATTCCTAAATGGACCTTTCCAACTTCCGATTCATCGTCGTTGATCATGCCTAAGCAGCGCTGCTTGTATTGGCCTTGAATATCGATTTCTTCTTCAATTTCCCGATTCATCCCTTCCAGATAGGCGTGAGTTTCGCCATCTTTATCGAGAGTGGAAATATGACCACCCACTCCGATCGAGCGTTTGCTGTGCAATCGGGCTTCGCCCTGGGCTGTCCCTCTGCGATAATTGAAGATTTTCCCATCATGCACAAATACGCAATAGGGAATCAACTGTTTGAAACTGGGGTCTTCTTCCATCTCATCACGCGGTCTGTAGGAAGTGTGCATGGGATCGAGCAGCGTGTTCATATACGGTTCGATATCTTCTCGAAACCCTTGGAAATGTCCGATTTCGTGGAATAGTAATGTCGGGACCACGAGTACTTGTTCGACGGTTGTTTGCTCAGACATGGAAATCCTTTGAAATAAGCTGATTGATTCATAAATTATGGTCTCTACAGAGTCGAACTATAACATCTTCCACAGTATTATTCGAATCAACCGGCGAGCCTGGCACAACTTGACCCTTTCTTGAAACTTAAAATATGCAACCGTACAAAATTGTTATCGGGCTGGAAGTCCACACGCAACTACTGACTGAAACCAAACTGTTCAGCGGTTGCATCAATCGATTCAATCCTGATGCCCCGAATACGCAAACCGACCCGGTCACCATTGGCTTGCCTGGCTCGCTGCCTGNGATGAATCACAAAGCGTTTCGCCTGGCGTTGCGAACTGCGATGGCATTAAATTGTGGCATTGCCAGACGCACCAAATGGGACCGCAAGCAATATTTTTATCCCGATTTACCCAAGGGATACCAAATCAGCCAGTTCGATTTGCCTTTCAGTCACGATGGATATCTCGATATAGATTCTGATCTGACTGAAGACGTCAAACGCATTCGAATTAATCGAGCGCATCTTGAAGAAGATGCAGGCAAGAACATGCACGATGAATCGGGAAAAGGCGGAGACAGCCTGGTCGATTTGAATCGCGCAGGCACGCCGTTATTAGAAATTGTTTCCGAACCCGATCTTAACTCTGCTTACGAAGCTCGCCGTTATCTCGAAGAAATGCGTCTACTGCTTTTGTATCTGGGAGTCTCCGACTGCAACATGCAAGAGGGGTCTTTACGCTGCGATGCGAATGTGAATTTGCACATTACAAATGATGCTGGCGAAACGATTGCAACGCCAATTGTTGAAGTCAAAAACATGAACAGCATCCGCGGTGTCGAAGCTGCGATTATTTATGAAGTGAAGCGTCAATACAAACATTGGCAAAAAACGGGTGAGAAAATTGACGATGCTCCCAAGCAAACACGAGGCTGGGACGCAGACAAGGGCACCACGTTTGCGCAACGAGGCAAAGAAGAAGCTTCCGATTACCGTTACTTCCCCGATCCAGATTTAGTTCCTGTGACGGTCAGTGAAGAACTTATTGCNGAAGTACAAGCAGAGTTGATGGAGTTTCCCCAAGCGAAAAAGATACGTTTTCAAAACGAGTACCAACTGTCTGAATACGATGCGGGAGTGATTGTTGAACAAGGACAAATTTACGCAGATTACTTTGAGACCGTCGCAACAACTTGCGGCGATGCCAAGCAGGCTGCCAACTGGATGACTCAAGATGTGTTACGCGAACTGAATGAACGCAGCCTTGCCATTGAAGATTTCTTTCTCCCTGCAATCGTGCTGGGGACGCTGCTGAAGCGAATTGTCGATCAATCAATTGCCAACAAAGGGGCAAGAGAAATCTTCGCCTGTTTTTGTGAAACACCAGAAACGATTCCTGTCGAAGCTGATGTGGATCGCCTGACCGAAGAAAAAGGTCTGCAACTGATCACCGACACCGGCGCGATGGAAGGCGTTATCGATGCAGTGATTGATCGCAATGGCAAAGTCGTCGACGATGTCAAAGGCGNCAAGCAACAAGCCGTCGGCCCGCTGATCGGTCAAGTAATGAAAGANCTCAAAGGTGCAGACCCCAAAACCGTTCGAGCAATGCTCATCGAAAGAATTCTCGCCCGGTAAGCCGTGATGGCGATGAGATGCACATTCCAGCTACCGTTAATTGGCAGATGGGTTTAGAAATCTTAGGATGCGATTTTTAGACTTCTTCATCCAAGCGTAGCTGAAACTAAGCAGGAACAAGTAAAATAAACCACGGAGCCACGGAGCCACGGAGCCACGGAGCCAAG
>JAESQE010000003.1 GCA_016765335.1 Planctomycetaceae bacterium | reverse complement strand
CCCAGCCGCCGCCCGATCCAAACCCCAGCATCGTTGAGCACCCCCCGATGCTCCGCGTTCCGCTGCGCAAACTCAACACTCAACACACGCACATCGTTCTCAAGCCGCTCAACGCCGCTCAATCCACGCTCAACGCCCATCCCAGCCCGGCATCCGCCCAAGCAAGCAAGCGTCAAAAGCACAACCACACCCATCACAACAACGATTCTCGTATTCTTCATACACGCATACTAGTGCCAAAATTCACCCGTGCGCCTATCATGCAACTCGAACAAACTCCGATCCACCCTCAACGGGATTCCACCAAGGATTACAAGATATAACCACCACCGCATCACCAATCACACTCGTAGACGGCAAGCTCTCCGTCCCCTCAAACCCAATCATCCCCTTCATCGAAGGTGACGGCACAGGGCCAGACATCTGGGCCGCCGCCGTACGCGTCTTCGATGCAGCCGTCGAAAAAGCATACAACTCCGAACGCAAACTCCACTGGCACGAAACACTCGCCGGCGAAAAAGCGTTCAACGAAACCGGCGAATGGCTCCCCGAAAAAACACTCGCAGACTTCCGCCAGTACCTCGTAGGAATCAAAGGCCCGCTCACCACCCCAGTCGGCGGCGGCATCCGCTCACTCAATGTCGCACTCCGCCAGGTCCTCGACCTCTACACATGCCTCCGCCCAGTCCGCTGGTTCGAAGGTGTCCCTTCCCCAGTCAAACGACCAGACCTTACGGACATGGTCATCTTCCGTGAAAACACCGAAGACATCTACGCCGGCATAGAGTTCGAGCACGGAACCGATGATTGCGAAAGATTCAAAAACGCCCTCCGCAAGGAGTTCCCAGAGATGTTCAAGAAGGTACGCTTCCCCGAAACCTCCGGCTTCGGCATCAAGCCAACCTCCAAAGAAGGCACCACCCGCCTCGTCAAAGCCGCAATCAAATACGCCATCGACAACAACCGCGATTCCGTCACCCTCGTCCACAAGGGCAACATCATGAAGTTCACCGAAGGTGCATTCATGGAATGGGGCTACGAAACCGCCCGCGAACTCTTCGGCGCAACCCCCCTCGACGGCGGCCCATGGCACTCATTCAAAAACCCAAACACAGGCAAAGAAATCATCATCAAAGATGTCATCGCCGACGCATTCCTCCAACAAATCCTCACCCGCCCCGCTGAATACGATGTCGTCGCCACCATGAACCTCAACGGCGACTACATCTCCGACGCACTCGCCGCCTGCGTAGGCGGCATCGGTATCGCCCCCGGCGCCAACATCAACTACGACACCGGCACCGCCATCTTCGAAGCCACCCACGGCACNGCNCCCAAGTACGCNNACCAAGACAANGTCAACCCNGGNTCANTNATCNTNTCNGGCGAAATGATGTTCCGCCACATGGGCTGGAACGAAGCCGCCGACCTCATCATTAAGGGAATCAACGGCGCCATCGGAGCCAGAACAGTTACTTACGACTTCGAACGCCAAATGGACGGCGCAACCCTCCGCAAATGCTCCGAGTTCGCCGACGACATCATCACTCATATGGGGTAAATCATGGCAATAAGTACTGAAGTTAAGTTAATCAAAATTACTGATTTGAAATTGGACCCCAAAAACCCACGCTTAGGGAGGGCATTTGTTTCAACAAATCCCAAGCAACCAGCAATTCAACTAAAACTTGAAGACGCTTCATTAGACGAGTTAATAGTCTCATTCCTTGAAAGCACATTCTGGCCACAAGAGGCGTTGATTACAACAGTTGATTTGATTGGCAAAAAGAGCGTTCGCCATGTCATTGAAGGCAACAGGCGATTAGCTGCATTGAAAATTCTCCAACAATATAGAGAGGGCAAGGAATTGTCTTCCAAATGGGAATCTTTGATAGATAATGTTGAGAAGAAGCAGCTGGATTGGCTTGACCAAATCCCATGTATAACAGTCGAATCTCGTGCGGATGTAAAATCCTATTTGGGTTTTAGGCATGTTAGTGGTATTAAAGAATGGAGGCCTGCAGATAAGGCTGAGTTCATTGCTGGCATGATTGAGAACGATGGCTTAAGCTACCAGACAGTGATGAGAAGGATTGGCAGTA
Source organism: Planctomycetaceae bacterium (assembly GCA_016765335.1). Lineage (GTDB taxonomy): Bacteria > Planctomycetota > Planctomycetia > Planctomycetales > Planctomycetaceae > Rubinisphaera. The sequence continues at coordinate 1,240 of JAESQE010000003.1, read as the reverse complement.
AAACACATGTCGTCCGTAGCCATTATGTGGCATACAAATTGCTTCAACAAATGGAAAAGCAAGATGATAAAATAGATATTTCTCGAGTGGAGAATAAATTTAGCGTTTTGTCGCTTGCGTTGAGGTCGAGCGGGACGAGAGCTTTTCTTCACATTGATATTGATTCAAATGTTGAAAAATTGCAAAAAAAAGTTGTGCCCGAGAAACATATTGAAAATTTAATCGACTTTGCAAAGTAGCTCTTTGGTTACGAAGATATTGAGCCCGTGGTACCAGAGAGCCGTGATGCTGATTCCTTCGGAGTTGTATTAAAAAGTAAAGAAGCCGTAAAATATCTCCGCAGAACAAAGTTGCCAAAATTCAACCGGGCATTTATCATTGCAGGAGGTGAAGTTAACGAAGTTGCAAATAATCTAGGGAAAGTATCTGACGAGCTCGAAGAAGCTCTGCGCACGGCACATCTCCCAGAAGTAAAATCTAGTCACCAAGTCCAAGTCGCAATTAGACGTGTTTTTTCGCACACAATTAGACTCAAATCAATATTTGGAAATCAATGGACTGAAGCGGATGAAAAATCATGAATATCCCTTTGCCAAATCGTGGCGTTAGACCATCTACAAAAAAACACAATTGTGATTATCAGATACTTGCTGATTGGGTTGAAGCTTCGGTTTTATTTTCTGGATACAGATTTTCTAAAACTGAGGTTGCTGATGTTCTGATTGAACAAGGGGTGTATAGCGATCAAGATTTTGCGGCAGATTTTACTGATCGATTGTGGACGAAATTTCGTCGCCGGTCTCAACTAGTTGGCAAATCTTACCCTTTTCAAATTGACGATAGTGGAATCAAAATCGTAAACACATGGAAGAAGGATATCGTATATTCTTTTTTATTGTACCTGGGAATTGTGCCATGGTTGAAAGATTTGATCCCTGGCCTAAAACCGGCTAACTATAACGATCAAGGATTACTTTTTGAAAGACTCGCGGAAAGAGCCTTTGTGTATCATGGGTGGCATGTAACTAGAACAGGATGGTCTTCTGTTTCTGATGGCACAATTGAGAGCTTAGTGGATAATGTAGCAGAACATTTACATGATGAAGCTCTGCCTGACCAAATTGAAAAATGGTTCTCACAATGGGGCAATGACGAGGGGCTGGATTTGGTTTGTACAAGAGAATTTCAAGATGAAAGAGGCGGTTGCGCTGCAATCTTGATTCAAGTGGCATCTGGCGAC
>JAESQE010000332.1 GCA_016765335.1 Planctomycetaceae bacterium | reverse complement strand
GATGCATCATTTGAACAAGAATGAAGTTTCTACTCAGGCAGTAGCTTCATGCGGCGAATGCATGCAGGTGCTACAAAACAACTTCTATCGCGTGATCGTGTTGGACTTCGATTTACCTGATGGGCAAGGTGTAGATATCATTCAAAAAATCAAAATGATTCACCCGTTGGCTCAAATCATCATGGTGACTGGTGATGTGAATATGCACAATGTTGTGAATTGCCTGGAATCTGGTGCGATCGACTTCCTGCCGAAGACAAATAACTTCGACCTGATTGTCGAACCAATTCTGTTGGCTTTAACTCGATCACATCGTTGGGTGTCACTGCTACACACAAAACGACAAGCCGTTTCTGCGTAACACGCAAATTGAAAAATCGCATTTCTTGTTCTGATTCAATCAAAGGCATTGCTTAATTCCGAAAGTTCGTTGAGCGCCTTTTCCAGTGTTGGTACGCAAACGCCCTGCAATCTTCCGTCACGATCACAACGAGCCAGGTCAATCAACTCATCGATTGATTCCTCCCGCCTGAGCCATTTCGGTAATTGCGTGCCTTTGAGGTACGCGTGGGCATAATCAAGCTCGCCCACGAGGAATTCTATTCGCTCGCTCACGCGGCCTTGCAAAACTCTGCACGCAGCTTCGCGTGGCAAACGAGGATCGACCACATAGCCAATATCGTGTAGCAAACAGGCCCAGAGAAACTCTTCGTCGTAAGGGTGAATTTCCTGTCCCAGTTGGTAAACCTGCAACGAATGATACAGTGCATCAGATTCGGGATGAGACTGTTGGTCCCATTGAAAATTCGCGAGTGATTCCAGAAGCGGACGAAAATAAGCTCCCCATTGCTGGCTGTGTTGCTGGGAATCTGGATTCTGATCTTGATCGATTTCCTGCGGCTCAATACTCCAGTCAGCCTGAAGCGTTAACGCGGCAAGCTCCTGCATGACTTCTTCTTGAGTTGGAACTTCCGCAGAAGAGAGCCGCGTCTGGCTCAGCCAGCGCATCGCACGCATTCTGGCTGTGTGAAAATTGCGAACTTTTTTGCGAGCGATTAACCTCGCAGCCTCNTCGGCAATTCGTTTACGCAACTGCGTAGACTGACCCGCTGANTAACGATATTTGGACATGAGTACGAGATTCCCTGTTGTCGGGAATCAATGACACGAATTAATTCATGAAGAAAACAGACTATCCACATTATAATCGTCTGATGCAGGACGGCAATACGCAGTTTGTTATTATTAACATCCTGGGATGTGTTGCAGTCTTATTTTTATTACCATAAACTCTCTGCCAAATTCAAGTGGCGATGTATGCTAAGCACCGCATCTTGTATATATTCAGAGTGCTGTTCGGGACAAATTTCAAATCAAAGCCTCACTAGGCAGTGNCATATGGATGATAAGTACTGGTATCTTAAGCGTTGCGAGTTATTCGAGCAACTTGAGGGTACGCAAATTGCCAAGCTCGAATCCCAATCTCAAGTGCGCACCTTTGACCGCAAGAACCTGGTTTATCTTCCAGATGATGAGTCAGATTCCGTGTTGTTACTTGCCAGCGGACGTGTACGAATATATCACCTGACTCCTGAAGGCAAAGAAACGCTGCTGGCTTTTATCGACCCGGGAGAGCTGTTTGGAGAATTGTCGATTATTGGTCAAACCGAACGCGAAGAATTTGCAGAGACAATGGAAAAATCGCAGATTGTCAAAATCCCGGGCAATACAATTCGCGAACTAATGGCAGATAACGCCAGCGTCACCATGGGGGTCACCAAACTGATTGGCCTGCGACGTCAGCGATTCGAACGACGACTCAAATCGTTAATGTTCCAACCAAACCGTGATCGACTGATCTTCTTACTTTTGGAACTTGCCGAGCGGTATGCAGTGCCTCATCCTAATGGAACGGCTTTAAGAATTCGGCTTTCTCATCAGGAAATGGCCAATATTATTGGTAGCACCCGAGAAACCGTGACTGTCGTGTTAGGAGAATTACGGCACGAACAGTTGATTGAAGTGAAAAGAAGACAGGTCATTATAAAAAATATAGACAGGCTCGCTTCTTCAATCGGAGCAAAGCCACCAAATATCCCAGCAAGACCTACCAATCCTGCATTCCGGACAGGGGATACGTAGTCCTCGTACCGATACCAAAAATATCCTTTCGTTGCTGTAAGCAGACTTTAATTAAGTTTTTCTGCTCAATTTACCCCAAATGTTAGACAGCTCACAAACTATCCACTTAAGAATGTCAATATTAAAGGCAAGGCATTATTTTATTGACAAGGCATTCTCATGACAAATTCAAAATCTACTTCTCATTCTGAATGGACCGACTGTCAAGGCGGGGAAATTTCTGGCTTGGTTCAAAAGCTCCAGAATCAGCGGGCAGTCTCTCGTCGCACACAAATCACCCAATCGCTGACCATTGCAGTTGGTCTGCTGGTTGCCGTTGGTCTGGGCACGTTGATGCTTCCATCAGGCGAGCCGAATTATGGCGGAATTGTCTGTACTGATGTGATTAAAAATGGAGAGGGTTATGTCTTACACAAACTCGAACCAGAACTAGCTGATCGGATAAAAGTGCATATTGATCAATGTGAATATTGCCAAGGTAAATTTGCCATGTTACGCAAGAAACTTGGCATCAAACCATCTAAAATTGACAAACAGCAGCAGGATGATCAGGCCGATATCTCTCTAACAACCACTATTGCGGCTTTGCTTTTGCGTCAATAGGTTGGTCTTGTTGCTTTCAAAAAATATTCTGTGATAATTTGTGCTCACCCCATGGATTTTTCCGGTCGTCTATGGTTCAATGCAGATTACGCTTTTGCTGAATGAACCTGAGGTCTGCTCTCGCAGCTTCTGCTAACATGCGAAAAGGGAACCTCTTAGAATAGATTCTCCCCCTTACGAAGGGGGAGTTAGAGGGGGTTTTTAACCTACACTTTACAACCAAACTGCCTTTAAGGCAGCACTGGAATACATTTTAGAGTTTCCCCATAGATACACAAAGTCGAATGACCCCTGACCAACTTTGCCTGCTATTAGACGAACTGCTTGCCCTTGACCCGGAAACGGAATGGGTTGAATGCCAGCACAATCAGACTGCTCCGGAGATGATTGCAGAAAGTATTTCAGCGATTGCGAACGCCGCAGTTCTGCTTGGGCGAGACACCGCATACATTATCTGGGGCATCGAGGATGGCTCCCGGTATGTCGAGGGGACATCATTCCAGCCCAGCCAGCATTTCATTGGAAATGAAAAGTTAGAGAACTGGTTGATGCGTTCGTTGCGTCCGCAAATAGACATCAAGATGCATGAATTGGAATATCAATCCCTGCCCGTTGTCCTTTTCGAAATTCCCTGTGCAGCAAAGTCCCCTGTGAAGTATGGAAAAAATGCTTTCATTCGAATTGGAAATCGGACAAAAAAACTCAAAGATTATCCAGGCATTGAAAAAAATCTACAGGCCGCGTTCTTGAAGACGCCATTTGAAAAAGAGATCGCTAAAACTAATTTATCTGCTGAGCAAGTTCTTGCATTGCTCGACGTTGAGCATGGCTTTGGTTTAATGGAGACTTCTACTCCGGCGAATCAACAAGATGTTTTCGAAAAACTGGTTGAAGAAAAGCTTGTCGTATCAAAACAAGAAAATCGATTTGATATCACGAATTTGGGTGCGATCCTTCTTGCCAAAGACCTACAGCAATTTGACCACTTGAAAAGCAAGGCACTGCGAATATCCAAATACCCTGGGGATCGTAAATCTGAAACCGTATGCCTATGGGAAGAGGCGTCTTCTCAAGCAGGCTATGCGGTCGCATTTGAATCCGCCATTGAGTTTATCCACTCACAAATTCCGTTGATCGAACCTAACGACTACGATTCCCGTAGTGAAACGCGAATGTATCCAGAAAAGGCTATCAGAGAATTGGTCGCCAATGCGATCATTCACCAGGACTTTTCAGCCATGGGAACAGGCCCAGTCATTGAAATTTTTTCGCAGCGAATCGAAATAACTAATCCGGGTGAACCATTAATTGATCTCCAGCGATTCATTGACGCAGCACCTCGCACACGAAATGAGCACTTGGCGACATTGATGCAACGCATGAAAATTTGTGAAAAAACGGGAGCAGGCATCGATCAGGTCATTGCTGAAGCGGAATCTTTTCAATTACCTGCTCCAAACTTTGTCGCTTCCTCCAAACTGACCAAAGCCACATTATTCGCCTATCAGAGACTTAGTCAGATGGATGCAGCAGATCGTATTCGCGCGTGCTATCAACATGCTTGCTTGTGCCGAGTGACGGGGAAAAGCATGACTCATGCATCGTTTCGTGCTCGGTTTGGGATTAAGTCTCGAAGTTCCTACAACGTGACCAGGACTCTCAAAGACGCAACCGAAGAAAACCTGATTAGGCCGCTGGACCCCATCCAGGGAAAGCGACATTCCAGTTATCTCCCATTTTGGGCTTAGGGAAAACCTTTGGTTTTAACTTACATTTTATTATCAAACTGCCTTCAGTAATGTAGGATGGGTGGTTCTGTCGGCAAACTAGTGTCCGTTTTATTGGGCATCAATCCGACAGGTTCACCCATCTTTGTGGTATCGTGGGATCACAAGGCACACGAAGATGGGTGCAAGCACACCATCCTACCTGGGCCT
>JAESQE010000331.1 GCA_016765335.1 Planctomycetaceae bacterium | reverse complement strand
CTTGGGTTTTTCTCTGAGATCTCTGTGCCTCTGTGGTTTATTCGAATCACTCTTGTTTGATACCGTCTGCGCTGGGTGAGTCGTCAAGAAATCATATTCCAAAATCATTAAACCGTCTACCACTTAACGCTAGTTGCACTACTAGTTTCCGGAGGCACGGTCGGAGCGAAGCCCCCGGATTCTCAATGAACCTTCTGGCTTCTCAAGCTCAGTTTCCGTGCTGGCATTAGTTAGGGCGCTGAGGTTTTTTTCAGCTTGTGAAATTACATTTCAGGCAGAAAAGACCAGCACGCGATGAAGTTCTTCTATTGTGGTGAAGCCTTCGAGGACTTTTTTCTTTGCTGCTTCTTCCAAGGTGACCATGCCCTGTGCAACTGCAATGCTTTGCAGCTCTTTGCTGGATTTGTTATGAATAATTGCTTCTCGAAGAGTTGGATCGATGGGCAGAATTTCAAAGACACCGGTTCGTCCTGAATAACCTGTATGAAAATTCGAATCACTGGGGACGCCGCGTTTCAGCGTGACTGATCCCGCTTGTGCAGGGTCGATGCCTAAGAATTGACATTGTCCTTCATCCGGGTGATATTCTTCGTTTGATTCCAAGCAGACTTTTCTCACCAATCGTTGAGAGATGACACAATTCACACTATCAGCAATAAACATTGGTGGAATACCAAAGTCTCGAAAAACATCGATTGTGGAAGTGGTGTCATTTGCATGAAGAGTGCTCAGCACTCGAATTCCGGTTAGCCCGGCCCTGACTGCAATATGGGCCGTTTCAGGATCTCGAATTTCTCCGACCATGATGACATCAGGATCTTGCCTGAGGGCACCGCGCAGGGCTTCCACGAAATTGAAGTCAATTTTTGTATCAACCTGAATTTGATTGATACCTTTCATGCGGCGTTCGACAGGGTCTTCAATGGTGAGTAGGCTTCTTCCCGAGCTGTTAAGAAGGTCCAGGCAGCTATACATCGTTGTGCTTTTTCCGCTTCCGACTGGTCCAACACTCAGGACCATGCCGTAAGGGGCATTAATGTAATTGGTGACCATCTGAATTTGGTCACCTTCCAGGCCCAAAGAATCCAGCGTGGAGTAAGATCCAGATTCCGGCATCAATCGCAGTACAAGTCGTTCGCCATAAATTGTTGGACCGCATCCAACGCGGATATCACGTTGACTTTTCAGGATAGCATTGGAAATATGCCCATCCTGAGCAATTCGCTTTTCGGTAATATCCATCCCGGCCATCAGTTTCAGTCGCGAAATCACCTGGGCAGTCATTGCTGGGGCTATTACGAGAATATCGTGCAAAATTCCATCGACACGTAGCCGAATATACAAGCCGTCTTCACGTGGGTCGAAGTGAATATCGGTTGCACTTAAACCAAAAGCTCGTTCGAGCAGTAGATCAACCAGTGGCCCTGGTCCGACAACATCGACCAGTGAACTCAGTTCTTCCTGCAACGCTTTTTGACGAACTTCGCCACCCTGTGAGGTTGTGTCAGGGGCGTCAGATTCAGGGGTCTCTGCAGAAATGGGGTCGTTCATAATGCCTCGCTCCTTCAGTCGTTTATTGGGGCAATAAAAATCGCTAATGCATTTTACATCGGATCGATTTAGGTTGTCTAACAGAAAAGCACTCTTTTTTCAGTTTAATCTTTTTGGAACAGACACGTAGCCTCTGTGTGCCGCACTATCTGGTTGAATGAATCAAAGAGGCAGCTTGAATGAACCAAAGGAATTACTCAGGTTTTTCTTCGGTCGCAGGCTTGGGGTCAGGCTTGCTTTCGGGTTCTGGTTTCTCTTCCGGTATTTTCTCCGGTGAAGTTGGTTTTGATTCCGGCTCGGTCTCTGGTTTCGATTCTGGTTTTGCCTCCACCTTTTCCGGGGTAGAGCTTTCCGATGTTGGTTTCTTATCAGAATCCTCTTTGGGCTTTGTAGGTTTAGGTTCCGGTACAGGTGTTTCGGGTGTGGTTTCTTCAGATTCAGGAGCAGGTTCGGTAGGTGCAGGAGCAGGCTCGGAATCATTGCCAGATTGCTCGGGCTGACCAGCTGGAGCTTGTTTGCCGTTTTCCAGGCCGAGTAAACTTGGTTTGACTGCAAAAGCGACAAGAGCACCGCAAGCAATTAACAGGATCAATCCGATAACCACAACACCAGCACTTGAACCTCCTGATGAACCAGAACTTCGACCAGCTCCCACCATCGCGCGAGCTTCGTCCATGTCATCAACGATATTCCAGACCTTATCCAATGCAGCCAGCTTAAGTACTTCAAAAACACTTGCATGCGGGCAGATGACACAGATCTGTCCGTTTTTGGTTTTCGTCATTTTCCAGACACGCACAATTAAAGCGACCATTGCAGAACCCATGTAACTCAGCGGGGTCAGATCAACAATCAGTAATGGTTGGGATTGCGATTCGAGTGAACCAAGCACCTCGGTGCCAATGGCTTCGATTTCTCCCCATTGAACTTTGTTTAATTCTGGAAGCAATTCAAGAATTGAAATCTTTCCCTCGGCAGAAAAGCGGAAGGGTGCGTCATTGGTAGTCACGGCATTCTCCGGTCAACACTGAATTGAATTATTCAGGCAATGTTTAGGATTCCGATGCCTGACTGACTGCAACCGGGCAACAGAAATCCATACTCTGCGGGACAACGTAATGCTCAAATTCGACTACCCTAGTCTGTCATGATCACTAGCGGAGAACCCGCAATTAACTGACTTGATAAGAAAAATGAGGCAAGCGTTTTGAGTGGACGAACCGGCAAGATGAAGGCTTACTTTGAAAGTAGGACTTCATTTTTTGTTGATGTGAGAAACCAAGATGACTCCCCTTCAACTGAATGCATTAGACTATCTGGCGCACATTTTGCTCGGCCCGTACTATTAAAACGTTGCGTCGAATGAAACATACTAGAGCGGATTGTGAGTGAAAATACAACGATCTGGGCTATTTTCTCTTCTTTATTTTTCAAGCCATTGATTTCACAACTTCAAAATCACCGTCTTCCTGTTCACTGCACATCGGGACAGAAAATAGCGGCAAGTCATCCGCAACCCTCTGCTCGTACATCTCAGTTATCGTCCGAATCGATTGATGACCACAGAAAAACTGGGCAATTGAGGCAAACTATGATCCGGATTTTACAGGAAGCTGACTTGACCGGTCGGTTCACATCAACGATGTTACATCATGAGCTAGAAGTACATAATCTGCTTGCATAATACGTTCACCTTGAAAGTTTTATTGATGATGCCTCCCTGTTGCGACTCTCGATTTTTTCAATCTCTCACCTCACTGTTTTTCACGATCACAATCTGCTTGTGGAGCAGCGCTGTGATTGCTGCACCGCCTGCTAAGGTCATTGCTTCGATTGAAAAGGCCCGTCAAAATTCTGAGTTCAATTTTCAAGGTGAGTATGTCTCAGCACAAAAAGGGATTCAGGTGATTGCGTTAGGCAAAGGCGAGTTCCAGGCCGTCATCTACACGGGTGGTTTACCGGGCGCGGGCTGGGATCTGAACGCAGTGCAAAAGTTCGATGGAAATCGCGATGATGTAACGGATATCATTGAAGATATGAAAAAAGTGCATCGCCAAAGTTCCACTCTTGGCCTCAAGGCCCCCGCTGGAGCAGTGGTGTTGTTTGATGGAACACAGCAGACGTTAGATAAACAATGGAAGCAAGGAGCCAAAATCGAAGCGGGCCAGAATCCTTCTGACGGATTACTCGTTCAAGGTGCGACATCCGTTGAAACGTTTCGTGATTTCTCAGTCCATGTCGAATTTCGATTGCCTTTCATGCCCGAAGCTCGCGGGCAGGCACGAGGTAATAGCGGGGCGTATTATCAGGGAAGATACGAAACTCAAATTCTTGATTCGTTTGGTCTGACAGGGGAAGATAACGAATGCGGGGGGATCTACGAAATTCGTAAGCCCGATCTTAATATGTGCTTTCCGCCACTTTCCTGGCAAACTTATGATGTTGATTTCACAGCTGCCCGGTATGACAAAAGTGGAAAGAAAATCAGCAATGCTAAAGTAACAGTCAAATTGAATGGCGTAACGGTTCATGATGATGTCGATGTTCCCCGGTCTACTCGGGCATCACCTTTCAAGGAAGAAGACACCCCTGGACCGTTCTATCTGCAAGATCATGGCAATCCAGTCAGGTTCAAAAATATTTGGATTTTACCACGTGATTCTCGTGCGCATGCCAAGCGGCCTCGGGTGCCAGCTTTCGAGCGATTTTATGCCAGGGCAGATCAAGATCAAATCGCTGGTGGGCGTTTACTTTTGGGAGAACTGAATTGCATCTCCTGTCATCAGGCAGATGGCAACTGGAGCAAAAGCTTGATGCCAAAACAAGCTCCACGATTGACGGGAATTGGTAATCGAGTGCATGCAAAGTTTTTAGAAGATTTCGTGCTCTCTCCGCATGATTTCAAACCGGGCTCTACAATGCCTACGTTATTGGCAGGGTTAACTGAACAGCAACGCCACGAGCAGTTAGAGCCAATCATTCACTTTTTGGCATCCACTGGAAAAGTAAGTCAGCAACCTCTGGATCGTCAAGCGGTCGAACGAGGAAAGAAGGCGTTTCATACCATCGGCTGTGCAATTTGTCATGGAAGACAGCAAGAAAATTCTGATTCTGAAAACGCAACAGCT
>JAESQE010000330.1 GCA_016765335.1 Planctomycetaceae bacterium | reverse complement strand
TGGCGAAAGCTACCGATTACAGGACGCCAAACGTCGCCGCACAAAAAGCTCAAGCGGCGAGTCAATCAAGACGAAGTAAGAAAAGGATTCACCTTTCTTGCGAACCACAGCCACCTTCGTAGGAATCTCCCCGCAACCAGCGCTACACTTTCTGCCCGCTCGGCGCTACGTTTTCTGACCGTTGTTTACAAAAAAGCCTATGCTCGCTGTTTCAAACCGGAATGCGTATTGTTTGGGCCTTGAATGATGAAACTACTTAGTGTCAAACTCTTCGATACGTTGAGGCGAATCCATTGCTGAGCGGACAACATCAACTAGTGCATTTGCAGTTGGGGAAGGCAAATCTTGCAGGTCTAATCGTGAAACCAGCTTGGCGTTCTCCCAAGTAGATGTGCCTTGTTCTAGAATTTTCCAGGTTGCTTCTTCTGTTGTGACTTCTGCTTTGTCTGTGATGAGTTGCAATTCCTGTGGGAAAAATGCAGCACTGAGTACCTTGGTTGCCTCATCGATGAATGATGCATCACACGAGCTGAGGTCGAGTATCAGCGGGCGATTTAGCAGGCGAAGCTGTAAGTCGAGAACTGCGATATTTCGTTCTGGATGCCTCCAGCCGGGGGCGATTTCCACGAAAGGATCAAGCACAAACCGACGATACCAGCAGGCCGGATGGGGAAGCGATAGCTGTGCCGATTGAATGATTTGATCATCAAACGCGATCAGATCTAAATCGATACTGCGTGGTCCCCAGTGAACAGTTCTTTGACGCCCCAACTGGTTTTCTATCTCGTGGCAAAATTCTAACAATTCTTCTGGCGTTTTTGATGTTTGCAGACGGACTACTGCATTAAGAAATTCTTCTCCAGCTTGTACTCCAATGGGTGATGTCTGATAAAGTCCGCTACAGATTAGCTGTGAAATGCAAGAAGAGTCATGCAGCAAACCCACGGCTTGCTGCATCGTCTGGCGAACATCACCAAGATTTCCTCCTAACGCGATAAAAGCCGTCCCGCTCATCCGGTCATGTTCCTTGTTTGGATATCGTTAAATTCGAACTACTCGTCTGATCAGACTAAGATCCATTGCGTAGACACCATCGGAAGCGAGTCATTAAAGGAAAATGGCATCCTGTTTGCAGCAATGATGTTAAAAGAATATCATGCACGGATTGGTTCGCACAGGCGATTTGTCCGACAGAGACAGTAATTTAAAAAAACAGGCAACGCAGGAGTAAATCTGGTGAGCATTTTTCTTGGAATTGATATCGGAACCAGCGGCACAAAAACTCTTGCGATGCGAGAAGATGGCCAGATTCTGGCGACTTCTACATTTGAATATCCTTTGGATTGTCCGCGTCCGGGGTGGTCCGAGCAAGACCCGAGTCACTGGTGGGAAGCAGCGGTTAAGGGAGTGCGTGCCGTTCTTAAAGCCGGAAAGATCAAACCAAATTCAGTCAAAGGGATTGGCTTAAGCGGCCAGATGCATGGCAGCGTCTTCCTGGATCGATCTCATCAGGTGATTCGGCCTGCCTTATTATGGAACGATCAACGTACAGCCGCGGAGTGCGAAGAGATTGAACAAAAAGCCGGGGGAAGAAAAAAACTGATCGGCATGGTCGCCAACCCTGCTCTGACCGGGTTCACTGCTCCCAAAATATTGTGGCTGCGTAACAACGAACCTCGAAACTACGAAAAACTGGCTCGGGTACTACTTCCTAAAGATTATGTTCGACTGAAATTAACGGGAGAGTTTGCAACCGAAGTTAGTGATGCCTCGGGAACGTTGCTGCTGGATGTCAAAAAGAGAAAATGGTCCAAACGATTATTGACACGACTTGAACTGGACCCCAGCCTGCTACCAGCTGTGTATGAATCAGAAGATGTCACAGGGAAATTGTCGAAAGATGCTGCTACACAAATGGGACTTCCTGTAGGAGTGCCTGTCGTGGGAGGAGCTGGAGACCAGGCAGCCGGGGCGATTGGAAACGGCATCGTTAAAAAAGGAGTTGTCTCTGCAACCATGGGAACCAGCGGAGTGATGTTCGCGCACAGCGATGAAGTTCAAATAGATCCCGAAGGTCGCGTCCATACTTTTTGTCATGCGGTTCGAGGGAAATGGCATGTCATGGGATGTGTGCTTTCTGCTGGCGGCTCGTTGCAGTGGTATCGTAATCAGTTGGGAGAAGCTGAAGTTCGCGCAGCCAAGCGAAAGAAGATTGATCCCTACGAACTGATCACCGAGCAAGCAGCTCAAGCACCAGCCGGAAGCGAAGGACTTATCTTCCTGCCTTATTTGACCGGCGAAAGAACACCTCACGCAGACCCGCATGCTCGCGGTGCCTGGATCGGGCTTAGTTTAAGACATGGGCGCAGTCACTTGATTCGTTCGATCATCGAAGGGGCGACTTACGCCATGAGAGATTGCCTGGAGATCATTCAGGAAATGGATATTCCTGTTCGACAAATTCGCGTTTCTGGCGGCGGCGCTCAAAGTGCATTTTGGCGGTCAGTGCAGGCAGACATTTACGGCAAGAATGTTTGCACAATCAACGCCGAGCAAGGGCCTGCTTACGGCGTTGCATTACTCGCAGCAGCGGGGACAGGTGCATATAAAGATGTTGTCGAAGCCTGCCAGAAAACGATTACCGTTGTCAGTCAGACGGCACCAGATCGCAAAGCCAAAGCGATTTACAATAAATTCTACCCCACGTATGGCAGCCTGTACCGCAGCCTCAAAAACGATTTCGAAACACTCGCCAAAACCGTAGAGCNGGTGTATTGACACCAATCCTAATTCAAGGGAACCGCTATGAATTCAAAAGTAGCGTACGGTGCTTGCACCCACCTTTGTGTGCCTGTTGATTGCTAAGTTGCACTTGAGCGGTGCTTGCAGATGATGGATTGTATAAACCGGGTGACCCGACCGCTTTTAGCGGTTGGGTTGCGTAGCAACAAAACGTACGCGCCATGCGGGTTCTATCTTCATTGAAAGCACAATTGAAATTGGATGCACATGGCGCATCCATCTTGTGCCTCACTGCGTAGTAGTCCAACTAGCGTTAAATGTCAGTCATTTGGACAGAGGCTTTTGGTGTCCCGATTGGGAATAAATTAAAACGGATAGATTTTATTTTACCACAGAGACGCAGAGAACACCGAGTAAAAAAAGTAGCAGAAAATCAATCAATTTAACTCAAAAGATAGACGGTATTGTTTTTTTCTCTGTG
>JAESQE010000329.1 GCA_016765335.1 Planctomycetaceae bacterium | reverse complement strand
CTCCAAGCCTTAGCCTCCACTTTGGGATTTCTCACCCGGGAAGTCACAACCGTCTGTCTGCCCGGTGGCATTTCAGACATGATCGTTAATTCGAGATCGCCGTATTGCGTTAAGCATAAAGATCGCGGGATCGGGGTCGCTGTCATCACTAACACGTGGGGAGCCAATGCTGTTCCCGAAAAACGTGCTCGTTGAATGACGCCGAATTTGTGCTGTTCGTCAATGACAACTAAACCGAGTTGATGATAATCGACATCTTTCTGGATGACTGCCTGGGTTCCGATGATCAATTGAACTTCGCCAGCTGCAATTTGCCGTAATGATTCTTTTCGCTGAGCCGCAGTTAAATTACCCGTTAACAGGCAGCGTTTGACCTTGCTGTGAATCAGAATCTGATTGATCGTGTTCCAGTGCTGACGTGCTAACAGTTCCGTGGGAGCCATCAAAACGGCCTGCGTACCAGCTGCAATACTGGCAAGCATCGCATAGATTGCAACCACTGTTTTTCCTGCACCGACATCAGCCTGAAACAACCGATGCATCGGGCGACTCTGGTTGAGATCTTCTGAAATCTCTGCAATCGCCTGCTCTTGACCATCGGTCAGTTCGAATTCAAACAACCTGCGAATCCGAGCATCAATTTTGGGAGTCACTTCAATGACGGGCGATTGTTCGGTTGTTTTTCGCACACGTCTTCGCAAAGCCAGCCCGAGTTGAAAATCGAGTTGCTCATCAAAAACAAGTCTTCTGCGAGCATCAAGAAATTGCTTAACAGATTCCGGCTGATGCAGCATTTTGATGGCATCAGCCAATAGTGGCAACTTGTAGTGTTTGCGAAACCTTTCGGGGAGATCATCCAGAATTGCATCGCCGGCGGTCTCCAATGCAGCGGCGATGATGCTTCGCAGTGCTTCTTGTTTTAGCCCTTCGGTTAAACCGTATTTGGTAAGAACAATTCCCTGAGCACTGGCGTCATCTGCATCGAGCCATTGCAAACGGGGGTTACTCATTTCCCAGCGATTGTCACGAAACTTCGGCTTGGCAGACCAAAGCACCCATTGGTCCGAGTTGAGCTGACGAGGCATCCAGGGTTGATTAAACCAGACTCCTTTGACCAATCCTTCATCCGTTCGCAAAACAGCTGCGGTGAGTGTGCGCCCCCGTGAGATCGTACGGGCATCGACATCAACAACGGTGCCTCGGATGGTATGGATTCGATCATCAGTCAAATCGTTAACGCTTGATACCTGCGAAAGATCAAGTACATCGCGAGGCACATTCCAAAGCAAATCCTGAACCGTTTCAATATCCAAATTATCAAGCAGCTTCGCACGATGCGGCCCCACCCCAGGCAAATACCGAACTTCCCGCTCCAAAGGCGGGATATCGTCTTGCTCAGATTCAGATTGTGAAGAAGATTCGGACATTTATATTTGATAGTGTGACGTGATTGATAAAAACAAGAATGAAGGATCTCTGGCCAAAGGCCAAGTCATTTGCCTAGCCCAGCCCAACGGGCTGGGAACTTAGTGCCAAACATATTGTTCATCGATTTCAATACCGTGTTTTTCGCAGAGGCGTCGATATTCAACCTGAAATGATGTTTGTGTGTGATGTTTGGCTTGATTGCGGATGTATTCATCAACAGTGTTGCGGAGAGAGTGACTGACGGAGAAGGCCCCATAGCCTGCTTGCCATGTGAATAATGGAGTTCCACCATCCACTTTCTTAGCCCATTTTGATGTCTCTGTTTTCAACTTTTCAACCAATTGAGCAATCGTGATAGTACGTGTGAGGCCAACTAGCAAGTGAACGTGATCAACATGACCACCAACCGACACGCTCACGCAGTTTGATTCTTTCACATGATATGACAACATTCTAAACATTTCCGTGCTGAATGC
Source organism: Planctomycetaceae bacterium (assembly GCA_016765335.1). Taxonomy (GTDB): domain Bacteria; phylum Planctomycetota; class Planctomycetia; order Planctomycetales; family Planctomycetaceae; genus Rubinisphaera. The sequence continues at coordinate 8,531 of JAESQE010000329.1, read as the reverse complement.
CTCGTTCTGAAGAAACGGACGCCGGTCTTTGGTGGAGAATACGATGTGTATCCAAACTTGTACGAGAGTTTGTGGCATGCGATTATCAACGCCCTTTTAATGACCGGGCCGTTGGTCCTGCGATGTTTGTTTATCCGATCCCCAGCCCGTTGGGCTGGGCTAGGCAAATGACCGGGGCTTTGCCCCTGTGTTGATGGTACCAAAGCAACATGTGGCATTAAAACAATCCATCTGAAAACGTCACCACAATTATTGAATTTGACCTTTGATCATGCGTTGAGTTTTTTCCCAGCCTTGGTCCAGGAAGTTGACGTATTGCTCGGGGGTGAGTAGGTCGGCTGAGTGGGTATCCGTTTTGACAGAAAACAGCCAGCCGGCTTCGTTATGATCGGTGTTGATCAGCGAAGGGTCATCTAAAAGCACTTCGTTGAATTGCAGGTCGGCCCCGTCACAGGGAGCACTAAGACCAGAGACGGCTTTGGAACTTTCGATTTCGCCAATGGTCTGTCCTTTTTCGATGGAAGCTCCGGCGTCGAGATCCCAGTCAAGAAAGTAGACATCTTGTAACGACCGCACCGAATACGCAGTGAAGCCAACGTAAGCCCGGTCTTCTTTTTGTTTTACCCACATATGGTTATCAGCATACAGCCGATCGGTTGGTATTTGGACTTCGTACTGCCCCATCATAAATACAAGCTCGGTGTCACTCACTTCGATATCCTGCAAAAAGATTCTTAAGGGAACCTCTAATAATTCAAAGGGAGCACAGACATTCCTGTCTGTGTGTCGTTTGACCATGCCTTAATTCAAGGCAGACAAGAATGTCTACCCTCCACTCGTAATGGCTTTTTGAATTATAAGAGGTTCCTTTTCGATGATTCTGCAAGCATGATAGCTGAAAGGCCAGTTTGAAACGAGGTCACCAAGATTGTTGAAGCATTGCCAACTCAGCGAATGCGTATTTTACCAAACTCACTTAAAACCTGCGTTGCGTCATCGTCCGTGGCCCTGTACTGACAAGGACTTAGGGAAGCGACAACGCGCGAACAAATACGCGAATGCGTAATTACTTCGTGTTTTGGAGAGAAACGGGCGAGATCTTCAGGTCGGAGATTTTCGGAGCACGCTGTGAAGAAACTGTTGGACGGGAGATGTCTTCCTGGTTTTGCTGGGGGAACATGCGAATGGAAGTGACGACTCGTTTCTCCTGTTTGAATTGATGCCCGCCAACTTGCACGGTCATATTGAGCAGATGGTCGATGTGTGATTCCAGCGGAAGCCCGGTTTTTAAATCAATTGTGCAGGCACCAAGCAGGTAGCCATCATTCACTTGGATCGAGGCAGAATTCGGACCAGAATTTGTCACCGCAGCTGAAGGGACCACATCTCCTTCGATAACAATTTCAGCACTGGTATCGTTGATACTTTTAACGGTGTATTTATTCTTCAGAGTCATCGGAACCGGATCGGTATAGTGACGTGGTTTGGTCCAACTTTCGCCTTGTTGAACATTCACTCTTCCATCTTCTGAAGTAGAGTCGTAAGGCAACAAGCCGATGGTATCATCGACGAAGTTTGCAATCCCGTCTTGTCCAGAATACTGTGCTAATGTGTCTGAAATCAAATCCGCTTTATGCTTGGGGACTCCAGCCAGACAGCGTTGCATGAAGATGTCAAAATCGACGATATCTGTAATTTTGTTGTCAGGACCAACCCAGAAAGAAAACCCATTATTGACCATTCCATGATAAGCGAGAACCGCATCGGGAATGGGATAAGGGGGCTGTTGGGAATCGTAAACAATATTCTGGCCATTGGCGTTGCTGGTGAATTGGACCTGGTTATATCGGACCAGGAACTTTTTATTCTGACCTCGGATTTCATCGACAGTGACCGACATAAACAGTTTTACCTGTTCGTGGTTCACGANCTCTCCTTGCAGTGTGTGAAGCGTGAGTGTCTTTTCGACAGTTTTTTGCAATGGGAATTTATCGCCCTTTTTCAATTGAATCCCTAAACGTGCGCTGGATTCGATTGAAGAAGGGGCATCTGCTGATTGCAATTCTTCATCGCCGCCAGATAACCATAATTCATCGACAATATCACCGGTGTCTTCTACGCTTTGATTGCACCCCATCATTGCTAATGAGCTAAACACGCAAAGCAGCAAGCCGAACGATTGCCGAGCAAATATCAATCGCATTGTGGTCAAGAGTTGGTTTTTCATCGAGCCTTCCCTGGCAAATGTCTTGCATTAAAACAGGCAAGATATTTAGTTGTATTGACGAGCCAGCTGGTTAAACCACGGTTCGCCTGATCAGAATTCACAACTTTATCACAGATTCTTAATTCAAGGAAAGACCGATTCGGGTCGAACAGCTCCCAATTCTCCTCTGAAACCAAGGAATTTCGTTGATATTGAACAATACGAAGCTTTGTTGTCTCTGGAATCCCTTGTTTCATCTGCGTCAAGTTTTTTCATCAGCGAAGCTGAACCGCTATGATCTGTCGTGTTTCAATGGTAAAATGTAGGCCATATGAATAGAACGCCATTAAAGACGACAGCCGTTGTAATTGACTACAGAATGATTTCTTCAGGGAAATATCTTCTGTTTGTTATGGTTGTTTTGTTTGTCATCACATCAACTTCTGCGTTACTTTTTTCGCAAGATGCCCCTGCTGACAAACAGAATAAAACTGAGGAAGCAGATGCATCGCAGGACGAAGCTGCCAATACTAAACTGCCAATGCTTGAAGACTTGCCTCTTCCCGAATTTGAGGAGTTGCTCAATGGAGAGAAGCAAGACTGGATTGTTCTCATCAGCGGACGAGTTCTTAAAGTTCCAACTGTCCAACCTCGTCCAGATCATTTGGAGAGGCTGCTCGATAAACAGAAGATGATGAGCGTCAATCGTCCCAGGGATCCGGGCTTGTTAGAAAAATGGCTCGAAGAGTACAGGAGCTACAACTTCATTTCCATCGAATACACGGACCAAGGTGATGAAAAAGATTACAGCCTTGCTGTTCGATACATCGATTATATTTTGTATCACGAAGATTTGGTGTTACAAAAAGCAGCTCAACTGATCAAAGCTGGAAATGCCGTTGATGCCCAGCGATTGATTTCAGTGGTCGCTCGCTGGAATTACAATAATAATATTCGACGCAAACAGGAAAAGAATCCAGAAGTTGCATGGCCCAAACTACTTGATCGCCAACGGGATTTGTTGCTACTTAATGTCAGGCAGGCTCAATCAGCCAAGCTGTGGGAACGATCATTCAGCCTCAGCAAAAACCATCGTGGCTTCGACCCGCAATTCAAACAGCTGCCTCGATTGCTGGGGCAAGCCACTGCGGATATTGCTCAACAAGCTCTTCAGAATAAAGATTACCGCAAAGTTCGGTTTTTTATCAGACAGCTTCAAGCGATGTATCCAGCGCATGAGCAAGTCAATATTTTACAGAATCAATTGACTCGCCTCTCGAAACAAGAAATGCAGCAGGCAACACAAGCCCACCAAAAGAAGAATTATCGCGAAGCTTCCGAAAAGGCTCAGTTAGCCATTCGGATTTGGCCTCACGACAGCCAGCATCGCAGGCAAGTTCAGATTTTCCAGGAACGCTACCAGATATTGCGAACCGGTCAAATTGCAACAGATGATCAAATAACTCTCCACAGACAATCGTTACTCAATCATCACTGGTTCCATATCGAAAAAATCAGCGAAGGGTATCCACGTTACCGTTCTCGTTTCATTGAAAGCTGGACTCCTGGTGACTTAGGGCTTTCGATTCAGCTGAAAATAAAATTGAGCCACGGGACACACGAGTCTCAACCGGAATTAGAAAGCTATCAACTTGCTGAGCAACTCGCAGCCGCTTCACTAAAAAGCAGTCCAGAAAACCGCCGGCTTTTTGCGAATTCCATCCAGTCGATTCATGTCATTTCTCCCGATCAACTTGACATTCATATCGCCACCCAGACAGCTCATCCGCTCGGCCTTTTTGCAGGATTGCTCGATACTAATTTCGCACCAGAACAATACTCATTAGAAAATTCTTTTTACCGTCCTGAAGAAAAAAAAGAACTTACCCAAGATGGAGAGCCTATAGAAGTCTTTGTCAGAGCATCGCCAGAACCAGACAACGCAAAGAGTTTTGGTATCGCTGAGGTATTGCCTCGCCTGTTTGCGAATCGACAAGAATTACTCAGATCGTTGTTGCGGGATGAACTCGATTATGTCCCCAATCTCCCCTTGGAATACGTCAAGCAATTAAAGCAGGATCAGCGATTCTTTGTACTGAAATATCGCACGCCAAAAGTGAATCTGATTCACTTTCACTTCCATGGTGCTTTTTCGCAAGACCCTGCATTACGCCTGGCGTTGTTTTCTGCTTTGAATCGGGAAAAGATGATGGCTCAGACCATTGAGCATCAACAGGCAGATCAAGAATATTACCGGATCACCAATTCGATTGCTCCTTCGAATTCCCACGCAAACAATCAGTCTGAGCATGTCGTGAAATATGATCGCACCTCGGCTCGTGCATTGTACACGATTTTATCTGGCACACGAAAAATATCGCCTGAATTAAGACTCCTCGTTTCTGAGGATGCGGAATCGATACAACTGGCTGAGTTCATCAAAGTTCAGTGGGAATCGCTGGGGTTAAAAGTAAAGCTTGTCTCGGCTAACAGTATCAAAGATCAAGCAGCATCGCCGCCGAGGCAAGCACTTTGGGATGCCAGGATTGTGTCTCATCGCATGCTCGCTCCGCAACACGACCTCCCGCGACTTCTTGCGAACAACAAGCTACTCACCGAAACAGACTTGCAAACTCTCCCTTTGCCGATCCAGCGATCATTATTGAAACTCGAACAGGCTCACAACTGGGACGAAGTCGATTTCTCATTACGAGAATTACAAGACCACCTGGCAATCGATGCCTGGATGCTTCCCTTGTGGGAACAACACTGCTACCAAGCGGCTCGACGAGAAATCCGCCACATCCCCGCAACGCCCCTGCGTCCCTATCAAAACCTGGACCATTGGGTGATCGCGCCAATCATTCCAGCATATTAACTTCAAGCGGAACACAAACATTCCGGTCTGTAATGATCGACCAAAAGAGTGCATTTCTCAGGTAGAGTTCGCGGGTGACCCAGCCAATTTTGGCTGGGTTGTGCAGCAACAAGAAGCACCTTCCTCAGCTCTGAACGAACAATCAAATCGCAATTTCAAGCGTAGGATGTGGTGCTTGCACCCATCTTCGTGTGCCAGTTAAGTCTCTAAGGCCAAAAAATCTGAGTGAACCTGTCGGTCGTCAATTCTGTGAGCGTGAGAAATCAACTTCCGACAGAACCACTCAGCTTACAGACTGCACTTCTCAGGTAAGGTTCGCGACCTGAGAACCTTGCAGTACCATGCGGCGATTCCAGAAATCTTCAATCTCTGGAACCCAGAACTCTCAATGTGTAAGCGAGTGAATTCAATCGCGTAGAAACATCGTCTGCTCGTGACATAAATACGACCGGGGCAGACGTTCCGCAAAGAATGCCTCCGAATCGAGAATCTGCTGCATACATAATCGCTTTGACAGTCAGGTTCGCGCTGAGCAGATCTGGGAACAACATGCCATCAGCTTGACCAATCACCTGGCTATCGATCTGCTTTCTGGCTCCAGCCGTTTGAGCATACGCTAAGTCAAAGGACAAAGGCCCTTCGACTGCACATTTTATAAATGTGCCTTCTGCTGCCTCATTCGATAACGTTTCTGCATCGAGGGTATCGAGTAGGGCTGGGTTGACCTTTTCCGTTGCTGACATCACCGCAATTTTGGGAACATCACATCCGAGTGAATGAGCGGTTTCAATCAAATGATTCAACAGATCTCGTTTTTGATCCAAGTCGGGGGCAACGGTAATTCCGGTATCAGTCAGCAAAAACATTTTTTGATCCCGCGGGATTTCCATCAAAACCATCTGGCAGACAATTCGTCCGGTACGAAGACCTGCTTCACGGTTAAAAACGGCTTTCATTAAATCTGGTGTCGCGACCTGCCCTTTCATCAGCAAACGAGCTGCCCCTGCGTGAATTTGCTCCACTGCACTTTGGGCAGGAGAATCAGAATGAATCACAACAAAAGATGAAAGATCGATCCCCAATTCCGCAGCTGATTCCCGAATGCGAACCTCGTCGCCACAAACAATTGGTTTAACCCAACCACGCGATGCAGCTTCCGATAACGCTTCCAAGACAGTGGGATCAGCCCCACCTGCAACAGCCACGCCAACAGCTTCTGATTGCTGGTCGGCCCATTGATACAATTCGTCAAATGTAGGTAAACGCGAACTGTTATCCATCGATGCTTCACTTTCCAATCAGCGGCAAGACGCTAGCCGCCGGTATTTAATAGGAGAAAATAGAATAAACCACGGAGACACGGAGGTCACAGAGAAAACTCAGATGATTCTTATTTCATTGCAAAACAAGAGCAGTATTTCTCTTAAGTTATATTGATTGTTTTATTGCTACTTTTTCAACTCGGTGTTCTCTGTGTCTCCGTGGTATAATAAAATCGATTCGTTTTTATTTGTTTCCAATCGGGACATTAAAAGCCACTATCCAAATGTCTGACCTTTAACGCAATGGACTACTAAGTCACTAAGTATCACAACAACATCACTTCCCGGTCCATTCGGGAGTACGTTTTCCTAAGAAGGCTGAAATTCCTTCCTGAGCATCATGGGTCAGAATGTTGCTTGTCATCACATCGACAGCGTCCTGATAAGCATCCANCTCTTGCATGGCATATTGCCGATGAAAAGCTTGTTTGCCGATTCGGTTAGTCAACGGGCTGGACTCACAAATTTTCTGGCAGAATTCGTCAATGACTGCATCCAGGTCTGCTTCACTTGTCACCCGGTTGATCAAGCCAACTTCATAAGCTCTTTCAGCAGAAAGTGGTGTTCCGGTCAGCAGCATTTCCATCGCAACTTTGGCAGGAATCGCACGAACCAGCGGAACCATAGGCGTGGTGCAAAACAGGCCAATTTTCACACCCGGTGTTGCAAACATGGCTTGTTCAGAAGCAATCGCCAAGTCACAAGCTGCAACCAGTTGACACCCCGCCGCTGTCGCCATGCCGTGCACACGAGCAATCACCGGTTGAGGAAGTTGGCGGATTTTCATCATCACTGTTGAGCAAGTCGAGAACAACTCTCGATAAAATTCTTCGGGTTGCTCAACCATTTCCCCTAAATCGTGTCCTGCACAAAATGCGGGACCGTTGCCCCCCAGAATCACCACCTGTGCAGAAGAATCTTCCGCAATGCGATCCAGTTCGTTTGCTAAATTTTGCAACAGGCTGAGAGAAAGTGCATTTCGTTTCTGAGGACGGTTCAAGTTCAAATGAACAATGCCCTCGTTTTGTTCGCATAGTAATGGAGGCTGATCGGTCATTAAATGATTCGCTTTCGAAGTCGTCTGGAAACCAGCTGTGAATGGGCAAGAAGCCTGGGCTTCATATTTTTGCAATTTCTTTGGTTGGAGGCAAGCATGCCAAATTCGAATCTTAAGATTGTTGATGAGTTAACGCCAGCATTGGTATTATATTGTTCTCTCAGTAGCTTTCATCGATTCTTATTGCTTTAGGAAACCTATTGCATCGATCCGGGAAAACAAGTAGAACGCCATTGGTATTCAGTTAACACATCACATTAGTCCGGTCAGTTGATTGCAATGAAAAAATCGTATGACTTAGCCTTGGTGTGCGGTCGCAGGCCAGAGTTGATTGCTCGGACGTTGGAATCGTTTCATCAGAATGTGTTCCCTCATTTTTCATTTGCTAACGTATTAGTCAATATTGACCCATTCTGTGGGGATGCTGCCGATGGGGTTGAAGTCAGGGACATCGTAGAATCTTACTTCCCGGAAGCAATTTTCTTTGAACCAGAATCTGCTTCATTTGGGGCAGCTGTCAAACGGCTGTGGAAAAACAGCAAAAGTGATATTTTGCTGCACCTGGAAGATGATTGGGTTGCGATTGAAGAAATCAATTCAAAGCAAATAGAACAGTATCTCATCAACAATGTCACCTCTGTCGCTGATGGCCAAAGAAAAGAACTGGACTAAAAAGAGTCTCTTTCACACGTCGGTCAAGAAAATCAAGATCTTTGGAATTCCAGTCTGGCGAAAAAGAGTCAGCATTTTTTCGACATCTCCCTGTTTTCTGAGTGGGAAATTTGCAAGAAAATGTGCTGAGCTGATGAATCCAGAATTAGACCCTGAAAAACAGTTTTACCAGGGAACCAATCAGCCGTTGCAAAATTACGTACAGAATTTCAAAAACAGGTTTCTACAGGGAGAGAAGTCCCCCAGTATACTCGAAGATATTGGACGCCGGTGGCGAGAAAAGAGGAGTATTCGCAAGGTCACTTCAAATGGCGTTAGTAAATGGACGAGTTGACCTATTTCGAGCGGAGGGTAGGCATTCTTGCCTGCCTTGAATTGAGGCATGCTCAAACGAAA
>JAESQE010000328.1 GCA_016765335.1 Planctomycetaceae bacterium | reverse complement strand
ATTTCTTCGGGTCAATGACAGAGTTTGACACGTAGACAGAACAATGCTGTAAATTTATCTAGAATATTTCGTCAAACCTCTTGACTTGTCTACGCGGGTATACTAGTAATGATACTAATTGACATTTATGACGAAGTCATAATAGGCCTTTATTTTAGGCCTTTATTTTAGGCCTTGTTTCTGTTTTTGAATACTCGAGTTAGCTTTGCGATCTTTTTCAAAACATACATTGTTTGTATGTATCTGTTCACATGAAGGAGCAGGGTTAAAACACTCAATCAGGGAGATTAGTTCGATGATTAAGAAGATTCATCCACCTTTAACGGAACGTCAGCAGGCAATTTATGATTTTCTGAAAGATAAAATCATGAATCGAGGCTACGGCCCAACCGTGCGTGAGATTGGGAACCATTTCGGTATCCGTTCTCCCAATGGTGTGATGTGCCATTTGAAAGCTCTTGAGCGAAAGGGACTTATCACTAGAGAGTCTCACATGTCTCGGGCGATTCAATTGACTGATCACTCACAGATGAGATCAACATCAATGACATTGGCTGGTCAAATCCAAGCTGGTAACCCGGTTTTGGCAGTTGAAGATGAAGACAAAATTGATTTCTCCAATCTGTTCGATGGCGATGGGCGATTTTGCCTGCGAGTCAAAGGCGACTCAATGATTGAAGATCATATCGCAGAAGGCGACTATGTCGTTGTCAGTAAGCAAAACACTTGCAACGATGGCGACATTGTTGTTGCGTTGGTTGATGGAACAGATGCGACCTTGAAAAGGTTCTACAAAGAGCCGACTCGGATTCGTCTTGAACCAGCAAATTCATCAATGCAACCGATATTCTCTAACAATGTTGAAATAATGGGCGTTGTTAGCGGAGTCATTCGTCAGTTTAAGTCCTAGCATGTTTTGTGCACAGATTGCTTTTGAAAGCTGATGTGTACTGAGTCTGCGTGGAACATGAACTGAAAGAAAACGGCTAAGGCCGCGCTCATCGTGATGCGTATTGTGTATCACTGAGAATAAATATTAAACGGGAACGTCCTACGATGGGGCGGTCCCGTTTTTTTGTTGCTTGTAGGAAGTCCGTTATCAATTTCAAGCCGGTCCCAATGAAAACTAACGCTTATGCCAAACTCAATTAATACTTGCGAGAAGCTCTCATTCGTGGCCTTGTGCTGACAAAGGCCTGGTGAGCATGCGACTCGCCAACAAATACGCGAACAGGTAGGACTCGTTAATTGCTGGTTTGTTCGTCGTTGGTGACTTTGAGGTGATTAGAAGCAGTCAATTGTATTATACTTGCTACTAAATCGTTGGAGGCCTGCTCAGAATAGGCTCCTTGCATAATCATAGCGGCAATCAGTCTTATTTTACTGAGCATCGAATAGAATTCCAGTATGAACCAGCTAGATTCGAAAGAACCTACCCTCAGTGCTCCAGCTGGTTCTTCGCGTGAGCTGATGCTGTTTGCACTCCCTTTGATTATTAGTTTTGGTTCACAATCTCTGATGAATTTTGTGGATCGGATTTTTCTCACTTGGCATTCGAATGTTGCGTTGGCTGCAACGATGCCAGCGGGGATGTTGAATTGGACTTTTCTGAGCTTTGCTTATGGGATCGCCAATTATACAACTACTTTTGTGGCTCAGTACGAAGGTGCGAATCAACGAGGACGAGTTGCAGCTGTGGTTTGGCAGGCATCGGGAATTGCTTTGGTCTTGGGAGCTGGCTTGGCATCGATATCGTTGCTGGCGCCGGCCATTTTTCGTTTCATGGGGCATCCTGCTGAAGTTCAAGCAGCTGAAGTGACCTATTTTTCAACGCTTTGCCTGGGCAATTTTGCGATACTGCTACTGACAACCCACTCCGGTTTCTTTTCNGGAATAGGAAAGACTTCTGTCGTGATGGGTATCAACATGATGGCGGTGTTCTTAAATATGATTCTGGATTACGTGCTGATTTTTGGTATCGGACCGTTTCCGATGCTTGGAATTTGGGGGGCAGCGATTGCAACGGTCGTTTCGAACGTGTTTGCAGCTTTGCTTTTTATCGTTCTTATCTGGAAGCATACTCGCAACGGAAAGTATCCGATGCGAAAGGAAATGAAACTGGATACTTCTTTGTGCTTGCGAATGTTTAAGTATGGGTTGCCGATGGGGCTTCAGCTTTTTGTTGATGTCGCCGGGTTTGCTGTTTTTGCATTTTTTGTCGGACGGCTCGGAACAGAGCAACTTGCTGCAACGAATCTGGCTTTTAACCTTAACTCACTTTCGTTCATCCCGATGATTGGCCTGGGGACAGCGGTGATGACACTTGTGGGTCGCCGGATTGGCGAGGGGCGGCCGGAGCTTGCTCGTCAAACAGTCAAGCATGCGATGCAACTTGGCTTAAGTTATATGGGCATTTGGTGCCTGGCGTACCTGTTGATCCCCAGGCAGTTACTAATCCCCTTTGCTATGTTTGCAGAAGCTGAGGACTTTGCTGCTTTGGAGGATATGGTGGTTGTCCTGCTTCGTTTCGTGGCTGTGTACGGTTTGTTCGATGTACTTGCCATTATTTACGGGTACGCAATTCGTGGTGCTGGGGACACTCTTTTTCCGCTGATATTCTTTGCCGTAGTCAGCTTCTTCTGCCTGATTCTGCCCGCAGTTTTGATTTCAGTTTATTGGGATGGAAATTTACTGGCAACATGGTCTGCGGTGACTGGTTATGTTGTTGTCATCGGGATTGGAATGTACTGGAGGTATGAAACCGGGCATTGGAAATCGATGTCTGTCATCGATTCCAACGAGGATGGCTAAATCCTCAGATGTTTACACGCTGGCAGACATTTTTTGTGGGGCCGTTGGAGTTCACGCTTTAGCGTGCTTTTCATTACCCACAAAAAGTCAGGAAAGGTCTTTGAGGTGAATGTTGATTGTTTGAAGAGCACTCCCAAGGGCATAGTCCAGAGGAAATTCTCAATCGCAAGCACGCCAAAGCGTGAACTCCAGCGAAGTTATTTCAAATCTGCTAGAAAGCGGAAACGGGCATGCCATCGTTTTTGCTTGATAAAAGTTGGAATGTACCTCCAGCTTTGTGCTCGGGGCTTCTATTACGAGAATCAATCTCTTCGCTAATGAAACGTACAGATCCATCACAAAACAGAAAAAATGCGCCCTTGGGATGTAAGCTGGAAAATGCACCTGGGTTGGAATTAATTTCGTTGCCGAAGCTGCTATCGGTCAGTTGATCAGATTCAATGCTGTTACTGCGTACTCCCGCCCAGATTCCTGCTGCACTGGTTACACCGCGTTCCCCAACCAGAAGGGTGTTAGATGTCCCGTCGGTGATATCTCGAAATCTACAGTTACTGTTCCACCAGAAAATGCCGTTGGTGGCAATGGGGGTAATTAAATTACCCGGCCAGAATTCTGCTGTCCCATTGGGGGCAAGTCGCGGAGCGGGAAAGGAACCAAAATTCCCAGAGTAGTTAGAAGTCGCCCAGCCGCCCCGCATTGAATTGAGAGGGTCTGTTGTATCATCGGGACACCGGAAAGTGGGGATGATTGTTTTTTCGATAGCAGCCCCTCTTTTACCTCCACCAAATGCTTCTTTACCAGTAGGAATGTCAAATTCAATTTTATTAAACAGTGCCGCTTGTCCTACAAATGGCAATATTGATACCTGCCAACCGTGGGCACTGGGAGATTTAGCATAAGGAGTATTCGAAACCCAACCGGGTGCAAAGGTGGAGAATACATCATGATAATTATGCAATGCCAGGCCAAGCTGCTTGAGGTTGTTTTGGCACTGGTTAGCCCGGGCCTGCATGCGAGATTGCTGGACCGCTGGCAGTACTAAAGTGATACAAATCGCGATCACGGCTAACGTGATTAACAGTTCAATTAATGTGAAGCCATTATGGTTTTGAGTGCGTTTATTCATGATTCACTTTCCAGAGGAAAACTGACGGTGTATAAAATGAAAAATTAAGCAGGGAAGATCTGTTTTCTGAAACGACTGAAATTCTTCTAGAAAAAAGGAATCGCTGAAATACGCCAACCACTTTTGGTGCGTTTCCATTCCAATGCAATTCCTCCCCCTACTGGTAACCCAGATTGTTGGCGTTTCATTTCCTCTGTCAGCTTCTTGCCGCCATCGAAGAACCGCCAATTCCCATTGACCAATTCAAACCGTACAGACCTGGCAGGTTCTTCCGGAATATTTCTGAGGGATGCATTCACGGTAACGAGCTTTGTTTTCCAGCGATTGTTTTTGGGGAGTTCAAAACTGACAACAGTTCTGCCTGCCAGCTCAACCGGTTCTGGCTTCAATTGTTGAAGCAGTTTAAGTTCACGCACCAGTTCCTGTTTCAGGATGGGGTACGTTTTGAAGCGAGAAACAATGTGTTCTTCTTGTTTTTGGTCAATTAACCTCGCGACTTCTGCTTCGGGATAGATATTACGGATGAAATCCTGAAACCGCGTGTTATCAAGATCATCAATTCCTTTTTGCAGGACGATGTTGAGATCTTTGCCATAGCCATTAACTTCAATTTCCTGTGGTTGATTTGCCTTGACTGGTGATCGTAAAACTTTGGTCTCTTCTTTTTCTATTTTGACCACAAGAGACGCTGCGTCTCCTCGGGACGACATGAAAAACTCGGCTTGCTCAAATTTTTTCAAGACTCGTAACAAACGCTTCCGCTCGGCATCAGACTTTGCGATTTGCTGAGGAATTGCGATCACTCTGGCAGAATCTGAATCAATGAGTTCTTCTAGCTTTGAAGTAGAGTCACCTTTTTCGAGGTCGGCTATTAAGGCTTGAAGATTTTCTGCAAACGCCAGCTTGGTCCGTTTGAGAGCCGCTCTTGCAGAACGGCTATTACGTTTTCGCGGCTGTGCATTTGCTTGTTCTAATTGCCAGGCACCTGAGATAAAGATGGTACAAATTAGAAGCAGCGGCAGTTGACGTCTAAAAAATCGCATGGGATACACCCTTTAATTCAATGAACAATATGCAAACAAACCTCAGTTGGCCTGATCGAATGGAAACAGCACAGCGGTATTAGGGGAACTTCTAAAATTGAATTCCAGAGGCAATTTGAAAACCCCCTCTAACTTCCCTTTCGTAAGAAGGGAGAGCCAATTTTTGATGCCCCTTTAATTATCACGGAATACTTCATGGCATTTGTCGCAAGCGCGGTTGCCTGCTTGGTAGTGTATTGCGACTTCATCACGATCTTTATCAGCAATCGCTTTGGTGAGGTGAATCATTGCTTGAAGATAATCTTTGGAAAGGCCATCCCATTGTTTGGTCTGGTTTTCGTCTTCAAGATAATTGTGATCTGCCAGCGTTGCCAAGGCGAGAATGGCGTTTGTGGAAGCGTTTAATTGTTCGCTGATCCGACCCCGTGGTTTTCGCAGAGAACGGGATAGTCCTCCGTTGCGATCATTCATTTCTTCCATCAAAGGGTACATCGCTGCTAGCTCATCCCAGGGATGCTCGTCGGCATGCTCGCCGGTCGATTTTCCTTTCCAGGCTGCCTGGGCAGTTAACAGTAAAGCCTTGGCTTCTTCGTGATCGCCGACTTCTTGCAGTTCAATTCCTGCATAACGAAGAGCCGGTGCTGCGTAAGTTGTTTCTTTTCCATCAGCATGTTCAATCGCTGCTTGCGAAACACATGCAATGACAGCTCCAGCTTGTACTATTTTTTCCTGATTGTCGTCAAACATTTTGGGATCGGTCAGTAAGCTGTTCAGCTTCTCTAACTGACTTTCCAGCTCAGCGGTAATGAGTTCAATGCTGGCGACCTCAGAGGGAGGAACCGGCGATTTGCCCTGCACTGAAGTCGCTGCAAAAACTGCAACAAGTAGAATAGAAGCAATTGTTGTACGTCGCATGAATACTCTCCGTTAAATAATCTGTGTCTCTTATGATGATGGCCGCTTGTGGTGCCTCTATTTCGACCTGTCGCCATTATCACCATATTGTTCAAAGAAATCAACCGGAATGGGTGGAGAGATATCCTTGAGATGGAAGCAAATCTGCTTGCTGGAGAATGTTTTCAACCTGGTGAATAATTTCTTCCGGAAGACTGGAACCCGCGTGGAGCCTGGGCAGCGGTGCCGAATGAGCAGCATCTCCCCAAGCCATGAAGTGATCGAAGGCTTTGTTGGCATTTGCAAACGCATTGCCATCTGGTAACGATGCGACAAGATCGAACGCTCGTGCTACTACAGAAGTTAATTGGTCAGAGATTTCCTGAGCCTTATCGATTTCTCCTGCTTCTAATGAATCAACAATCTTTCGAAGTTGCGAAGGAAAACTGTTCGCAGTACTCAGTAGTAAGCCGCGATAGGGCCCCCCGGTTTCCTGTAACCAGTTGGCATAATTTCCTTCTGCCCCTCGTACTAAAAACAAGGGAGTGTTTGCATGAATCTCGTTCGCAACTTTGTCTTCGCCGCTGGAATCCTTGAGTAGCTTCAAGTTCGGATACGCTTCTGAAAGCCTGCTCACAAGTTCGGCAGGCATCTCGTTTTCTGTCACCTGAGGCAACTGATAAACAGCAGTCGGAAGTCCTAGATTCAGAACAGAACGAATTGCAGATTCCATTTCTTGCTCAGAAATCTCTTTGCCTCGTGGGGGGCAAATCACAAATCCTACCACATTACAAGCCAGCATAGCCTCTTGAGAATCTTGTTTACCAGAAAAGGCTTTGAGTTGTGAAAGCATTTCTTCGATGCAGTTTAAGGTGCTAGAGGCATCGGGCTTGAGTGCTCCCAGTAACAACTGAGAACCTTGTTTTTGAGCTAATTCAAGAGAAAGAGAGAGTACCGCTTTGATTTCTGCATCGTCCATTTCCCAGACGTCCCCGGTAGAACCAGGAACGAGAAACGCATTCACGTGCGGCTTCATAAACTGCCAATGGGCAGTAATTCTCGCTGCATCAATTTCTCCATTCGGTTTGTAGTGCGTTAAAGGAGGACACCACAAACGAGGAAATGGGAGAGTGCCAGGTTGCGATTTGTTTTCTAATTGCGTCATGTTTTTCAATACCGTTTTATCTTAGTTAATGGTGTGTGATTCCGTTTGATGGGAGCCGCTATGAATTCAAGGACATTGCAAGCGGAGGGTAGACATTCTTGTCTGCCTTGTTTAAAGGCATGCTCAAACGAAACACAGACAGGAATGTCTGTGCCCCCTTTGATTTCACAGAGGTTTCCTGATACTTGTTCTTATTTGCTGTGCATCAAAAAGTGTTCGAAGAAGGAGTAGATGATTTCGTTGGACTCTGCATTCGGGGCGTGCAAAGGGCGGTTTGTCATCGCGACTCGGTTTTTGTGTCCCAATAGATTATTGATTTCGATCGTCCGGTTCAATGCAGCCCAGCGTTTTGCGGGATCTTCTACCCCACCAGAAACGAGAAATGGCCTGGGAGCCATCAAGGCGTGCAACTCATGTAAATCTCGTTGTTGCTTAATTAACTGAGGGTACAGTCCGTAAGCTGGATTTTCTTCGGTGACCAATCCACGTTTTCGCCACGGCTTGGGATGAAATCCA
>JAESQE010000327.1 GCA_016765335.1 Planctomycetaceae bacterium | reverse complement strand
CCTGAAGATCGAATGTGAAACGGGACATCAACGCCGGCGTCCCTTCCAGCATCACGGATTGATAGTCCATTTTGAGACATTTTCGAAAGCAAGCTTTGCGAATATCAATTGTCGTCAATTCGACAACGGATCCTACAAGGACATTTTGAGCAAAGATGCAAAGCCCTTTCAGAGCGGTTGCTATTATAAGTATCCCAAAAAACAGCGCAACGGTATTGAATTGATCTCTGGGCATCCAAGGTAGAATATAGGCTTTGGTCCAATTGAGCCAAGCAGTACTCCGTGTTGCTCGCACAGCTCGTTCCTGGTGTTCTCTCCGTGATTTGAGTCGGATCGATTTGTTGGATTCACTCAGGTTTTTAGAGGCCAAAATCTTATCAAGCTCTGCGATGTCTTGATCGGTTTTCTTAATTGTCTGCTGATGATTTTCAAGTTGCCCCTGGACATATTCCTGCAAATTGCCCTTCATCAAGACATTGGAAACAGGGAACACCAGAGAAAGATTCGCGCCCCAGAAAACACCGACCAGGCAAGCCAACAGAAAGGACAAAACAACCCGGCCCCGATATCGCCTGACGTAAGGCCAAATTCGAGTTAAACCTTCAATAATTGACATATCTGTGTTCGCTTCCTTGCGATTATCACCATAGCTGCAACTTCGGCAGCTTAATACTTGCAATATAATTACGTAATTTAAGCTCTATGCAAGAATCAATCTAGTGCAATATTATTCATTCAGTATCAAGACGCAAATACCAGGGCGTTGGTCTTTACTGGTCGTAACCTTTGTGTGTCATACATGTTGTGGCTTGCTCAGTAACTCGTGATACAATGCGATCAATTGATCATTCATTGCCTTTAATGTGTAAGGTTCGATTGTATTTCGGGCATTAAGCCCCATTTGTTCTGCTGACTGCTTAGAACTCAATTGTTGCATGGCTTCAACCAGGCCCGCAAGATCCAATGCATCACAGACAAAGCCGTTTTCGCCATTTTGAATCAATTCTGCTCCGCCGCATTTTGTGCTGGTGATTACGGCCAGTCCTGAAGCCATCGCTTCCATGACGGAATTGGGAAACGGGTCGTAAAGTGTGGGAAGGACAAACGCATCAGCTGCACCGTAATAGGGGCCGACTTCATTTTGCGCACCGACTAATCGAACTCGATCCGCAATCCCCAAATCGCGAGCCAAACGATTAGTGCGTTTCATCGATTTGTCCCGACCGACAACTACTGCATATGCATCAGGCACTTTTTGAATCGCTCGAAGAAGTCGATGCACTCCCTTGCGTTCAAACCCAGATCCGACAAACAAAAACAGCGGAGCAGATTCTGGGATATTGAGTTGTTGCCGGATGACTGAACGATGCTTTTTCAAATCTGGATGAAACAGATCTGTGTCTACGCCGTTATATATCAATTTCAACTTTGTGGGATCGATTGAAAAACGATCTGAAATTTCCTGTTGTACCATTCGAGAATTACAGATCACCGCTCTCAATCGAGGATGTTCAAACAACTCTTTTTCAGCTTGAAGTACATATCGGTGATAGGAACTGATCGCAATTGACTGCCTTGAAAACCAGTTCAGCGTACGTGATCGTTGCTCCAGCCAACTGGCATGCACGCCATCCCCTGCTCTAAAAACTGAGCAGCCCGGGATTCGCTCATGACTTTGCACGAGATCAAACTTATGATACGCAGCAGCCTGTAACGCTTGTTTTGCAAACAAAGATTCGCGTAAAACTCGTGTGTATTTTGGTGGATCACAGCAAATTACGGAATCAGAAGATTCTTGCCATTTCCTGGTGATTAAGCTGACTTCATGTCCCTGCTTTTCAAGTATCGATTTCATTCGCGAAACAATACGCTCTCCACCGCCATCAAATCGAAACTTTTGGCGAATCATCGCAACCCGATATCGCGAGGGGGATGCACATGGGGCATCAAACCGCAAAGTTTGTTGAGAACTTTCAGTCGCCTTCCGGTCACCAGATAATTCGTTTGCTTCGACTGGATTGGTTTCCGAAGACAGCAAAGACGAATTCGATCTTACGCTGCTTTGCGTTTTTTCCATTTGCCAATCTTACGTTGAACTTCCAATGGGAGATACATCATCACACTGTAAGCGCTATCCATGATTGAGACTTCAGGAGAAGCACAAGGTGCAGTTTTCCGGATCGCAAGTAAAGTGTCTGCCAATCCGACTCGTTCATAATTTTTGTGCTGCGAAAGGAAACGATCAATTGAAAGTTTTACG
Source organism: Planctomycetaceae bacterium (assembly GCA_016765335.1). Lineage (GTDB taxonomy): Bacteria > Planctomycetota > Planctomycetia > Planctomycetales > Planctomycetaceae > Rubinisphaera. The sequence continues at coordinate 14,459 of JAESQE010000327.1, read as the reverse complement.
CCCGGGAATTTGTCAGCATAATCATGAAAGCAGACAATTCCGCCAACATTCAATAGACGAGTCCATCGAAGATCAGCCATGACGGCTAATATCTTATGCGAAGCGTCAATCAGCATGAAATCAAACTGATCTTCTTGTTCAACTGCAATTTGAAATGCATCGGAACTTGTTGTCGTGCGAAATTCAAGTCCCTGCTCAGACAAGCCGTTTGTTGCAAGGTTCTCTTTGACGATATCCAACTGGTTTGGAAAATACGTCATACGATCCACGACAACAAACTTCGGGCGAGACTGATTATCAAAGCAGCCCATCATCTTACAAAGAGTCCCGCCAGCTGCGGTCCCAATTTCAAGATGAGTTCCGGAGTAGTTTTCTTCTTGGATAATCTGTTGCAGGAAGATTTGCTCTGATGGGGTCATTTCTGCTTCAAGCGTTTGAGAACATCGCCGCATCGGGTTGGGCCTTCTTTTAATGGAATATTCTGATTTGATTTTGAAATTGACTGGTGAGGCAATTTCAGCTCACGCTGCTTTCACGCCAACTCGTCCTGTGTAATCGGTTCGATGCAGCATCATGGGGATTTTGTGCGAGGCAAAGTATTCATCAACAGCTTCCCGAGCACCTTCCCAGTGACCATAATCATCGATAATTAACACACCACCAGGAGCAAGAAGCGGATACAGGTTTTCTAACTCATGTTTGGTCGATTCATACCAGTCAGTATCAAGCCTTAAGACTGATATTTGTTCAGGCAAAGTTTCAGGGATCGTCTCTTCAACTTTCCCTTTAACGAAATGGATGTTTTCTGCGGGATATTCACAGCTCGTAATGTTTTCATGAACCTCGCCGTATTCTGCTCTGCACCAGGTGGAACTGTCTTCGTCAACCTGACGTTCAGCAAAGCCAACATCCAACGCATCGCCATCACAGCGTTTATCATCTTCTCCAGGCTTGGGCATCCCTTCGAATGTATCGTAAAGATAAACCTGACGATCGGTTGCTTCTAAGTGTATGAGGGTTAACAGCGATGACATCACTGCCCCTCCCTTCCAGACACCACATTCAACAATCGAACCAGGAATGTTATTTTGGACAACGTGCCTGGTTGCTTCCATGAATGCGTAAATTCGATCTGAACTGAGCAACGTATTGGGCTGCACTTGCTCGATGATTTCACGCTCTTTAGGAGTTAAGTCAGGCATCGCTTTGAGTAATTGTTTTGACAAACCGCGTTGTCGCACACTCTTTTTTACGCTACGCAAAATCGATTTCACACTCTTGGGTAATAATGACATCTTACTCATCCTTGAGATTGATATTTATCTAATTGTTATGCTGCTTTTGATTGACGAGTTTTCTCTGCAAGAAGCTTGTATTTCAAATAGGAACCGCCTGCGATATGACGAGCCAGGAAAAAACCGGCTGATCCATCCAGAAAACCTGCTCGTAAAACATAGGCTTTCAAAAAATTCCCAACACAATGCACGTAAGGCTCTGCTACGTTTGTTGTACGTCCCTTGCCTGATAAGTGATCGACCATCATGTGTACGTACTTGGTGTTACGTTCCACGAATTCTTGTTGTGTGTGATAACTGTAGTGAAGCATCCGAGCTTCCAGTTTGCCGATATCACCTTCAATTAGAATCGTTTCGTGAGGATTCGTCCCGCCCCACTGTGCCAATGACTTTCGAAACAAACGTAACTGAAAATCCGGACTCCAGTTACCATGTTTGATTTCTTGTGAACCAATAAACGTTCTGCGACTGATTCGGTACCCAGCTTTGTTCAAATCTAATTGATTGATTTCTTCAATTAATTCCGGAACAAGCACTTCGTCAGCATCTAATGAAACGATCCATTCATTATTGCACAAAGACAATGCATGGTTTTTCTGATTAATGAAATTATCAAAAGGACGTGAATGAATCGAAACGTTAGGAAACTTCGCTGCGATTTCTAATGTGTTATCCTGAGAACCGGAATCAACAAGCACGACCTGTTCACACCAGGACAAAGACTCCAGGCACTGTCCGATGTATTCTTCCTCGTTATAGCAGATGACTGCTGCTGAGAAAGGTGCTGCCTGGATTTCTGATTGCGAGTTTGTCTGTTGCACGAACAAATATCCTGTCTCAATTTGAAAATTACGCAGCGTTTCGGACAGATTCCGATGGATTGGGGGATTCGATTCCGTAATTGATCTCTTGCATAGGACGAGTTTTTTCAAACACCATCACAATGGAACGACTCGTCATCACAGATCGGGTGTTGATATGCTGATAAATTTCTTCATTTCGCTCACGGTATTGTTCGTAATTCTTAGAAAAGAAGAGCGAGCGAGACCATAGTTTTCCAGCCAGCGAAATCGCATGATACAATGGGAAAAGCATGCGTTTTTTCGCTTTATCGCCCCGTACCTGGGCCACCTTGGCACCAAAGTAATTGCCAAGATATCGCATCGAATGGTACGACATGGGCGAGATGTGAAATCGGTCGACCGCTTCTTCTGGTTCGTATTCATGAAGCTGTGAGGGATGAAACTGATAGAAAGTTCCTGTCAACAGAAACTGTAATCGCGAATACATATTCATGATATTCGGAGTCGAGACAATAACATGCCCGCCAACTTTTGAGACGCGAATCAATTCCCCAATCAATAAGTAAGGATTGAGTACGTGCTCGATTCCTTCGAGGCAAATGACACCATCAAATGTTTCATCATCAAACGGCAAGCGTTTGGTCATATCGGTATACGCGAAGTCTTCTTCGTGTTTGTTGATATCGCCAGGCGTGACGATATGTCCTTGCTCCCGCAAGGCTTTGGTCAGTTTGCCGCTGCCTGCGGGCAGGTCGAGAATGTGCTGTCCGGGTGCCTGCTCTCCAAAGAAATTGAGAGCCTCGTGCATATAACCGGGAAAACTATTTACTTTATGTGGTCGCATAAGAAGCTGTCATCCTGACAAAATTACGACATATTCATCGATACGCACAACGAAATTGTACGTAAAATCAACCCCGCAAAAGTCATTTCCACAGGGAGATCCCATCTGGTCCTCAGATAAGATATCGGAATATAGAAAAACACAAGCTATGGGGTCAATGGCAGTTCTGAACACAAAACTGAGTATATTTCATCAACGAATGCCTACGCAACGGCTTCGGATTCTCTTAAAGATTACCTATTCTTCCATTGCGACCGGGGAGCTCATACGATCCCGTTCAGGGTCGTGTGAGTGCCGAAGGCACCCGAGGATCGATTAATTAAAGGCATATTTGCCGGAATTACTTCGAATCAAGTAAAAGCACAGCAAGCCATGAAGAGTGATTTTATATTGGAATCAGGTTTGGAATCAGAGCATTCCGGCCTACACCAACTTGAGACTTAGTTAATCCCAGCTACAGAACGGAGTAGGACTCCTCAGGCATCGAAGCGTCATTTCAGGTCAAGCAAAAAGATCTCACCATATCACTAAGCACTAAAATAGTTGACGGCGTTTTCAAAGATTTTCAGGCCATCGCCCTTACCTGTTAGGTTATTACGCGTCCATTGTGGGTGATGTGTTGCCTTGAGGAACCGTTCTGGGTGAGGCATTAAGCCCAAAACTCGGCCTGTTGGATCGCTCAAACCGGCAATATTTGCAATTGAACCATTCGGATTCATCGGTTCGCTAAGAACTTTATCAGTGGCTTGGCCTGATGCATCGCAGTAACGAAGTCCAAGTTGACCAGATTTTTCCCATTTTTCAGGTAGAGATTGATCGCTGACACAAAGTTTTCCTTCAGCATGTGCAATCGGAAGTTCGATGGTATCAATTCCTTTGAGGAACACACTTTTCGAACTATCACAGACTAAATTGACCCAGCGAGCGGTGTATTTTCCGTTGTCATTCCAGGTGAGCGTCACTTGACGGTGATCGATATCCTCTGATGTGCTTTTTCCTTCTGATCCTGGAAGAATGCCTGCTTTCATCAGTACTTGAAACCCGTTGCAGATTCCCAGTGTTAAGGTGTCGCGATCAAGGAAATCGTGCAACATTTCATCGAGTTGCCTGCGCAACTGACCAGCAAAGATCACGCCGGCTCCGATATCATCGCCATAGCTGAATCCCCCTGGAATACAGAGGATTTGGTAATCTTTAAGGCGTTCAGGGTGCTTTGCCAGTTCGAAAAGATGCACATTATCTACCTTGGCTCCTGCTAATTCAAAAGCGTAGCAAGTTTCCGGATCGCAATTCGTACCCGGAGCTCTTAACACACATACACGAGGAGATGTCATGATTTATTGATTTCAGTCTGGTTTTCGTATGATTTCTGTGCAACCCAAAACGGGATGCTAATGGTCTTTCTCGCTTGGGTCCAGTATGATAGCAAACCATTAGAAAAATTCATGCTCAGAATCTTGCAACTTTCCAAGCGATTACAGTTCATATCAATCACAGCTGATTTAAATTATCAATTCCCGCTCAACGTCCATTTGCACAGATAACGTAATACACAATGGAATCGAATCCTCATTCCGAACAACAAACTGAATTCCCCAGTGAATCCGAAGCGATATCAAGCGAGGCTTATCTGGACGATTCGTCATTTTCTGATACTCAGGAATCATATTCTGACGACAACCTTGATACTCAATCTCCTCAAGCTGAGTTACCTAAGATTGATGACGCGGAAATCCTTGCTGTTTTACAGAAATATTGGGGATACGATACGTTTCGACCGTTGCAACTTGAAGCGATGCGTTCGGTGATCAATAAGCAGGATTCGGTTGTTGTTCTACCAACCGGAGGAGGGAAATCACTTTGTTACCAGGTTCCTGCGTTACTACGTGAAGGGCTGGCGATCATTGTCTCGCCGTTGATTGCGTTGATGAAGGATCAAGTAGATGCATTGAAGGAATGTGGTATTCATGCAGCTGCAATCAACAGTTCTCTTTCGTCAGAAGAACGCTTCCAAATTGCCAATGATGTACGTAATGGAAAGATCAAGATTCTGTATGTCGCTCCGGAAAGGCTTTGTAATGAACGCACACTTGAATTTTTGAGCGAACAGACCATTTCATTCATTGCCGTCGATGAAGCTCACTGTATTAGTAGCTGGGGGCATAACTTTCGTCCCGAATATCGAATTATAGGGGACTTAAGAAACCGATTCCCTGATCTCGACATGCATGCTTACACAGCGACTGCCACCGAACAAGTTCGCGATGATATTTCCACGCAGTTGAAACTGGAATCTCCCGAAGTTCTTGTTGGCAATTTTGATCGTCCGAATTTGACCTACCGAATTTCTCGCAGAGATCAATTGCTGAAACAGGTTCGCGAAGTGATTGATCGCCATCCAGATGAATCTGGGATCATCTACTGCATCACACGTAAGCAAGTCGAAGGTTTAGCAGCGGATTTGAATCAGTGTGGCTACAGAGTAGCTGCGTATCATGCTGGCTTAGACCACAACAAAAGAGAACGTGCTCAGAATGATTTCTTGAATGAAAAGGTTGACATGGTCGTTGCGACGGTCGCCTTTGGGATGGGGATCGACAAGTCGAATGTACGTTATGTGATTCACGCCTCTGCGACGAAATCGTTGGAGAACTATCAGCAGGAAACCGGTCGGGCAGGACGAGATGGTCTGCCCGCAGAATGCTGTCTCTTTTACGGCGGGAACGATTTCTTTACCTGGAAAAAGATTCTCTCCGACCTGGAAGGAGAAGCAGCTGAGGTCGCCCATGGGCAACTTTCGCTGATGAACAACTATTGTGCTTCAGCAAGTTGTAGACACCGCCATCTGGTAGAACATTTTGGACAAGATTATTCAAAAGATAACTGTCATGCCTGCGACACCTGCCTGGGTGAATTGAAAGAAGTTGAAGGCGCGAAGATCATTTCACAGAAAATTCTTTCCTGTGTGCATCGTGTAGAAGAACGCTTTGGTGCGGATTATGTCGCCAGTGTTTTGATTGGATCGAAAGAACAGCGGCTGCTTGATAATAATCATAACCAGCTCTCCACATACGGCTTATTAAGCGAACATAAAAAGAAAAGCGTGCGTGACTGGATTGAGCAATTAGTTGGACAAGGCTGCCTGGAACGCTACGGCGAATATGGCACCATCCGTCTGACGCCAATCGCCAGGAAGGTTTTCAAAGATGAGTTCACCCCTCGATTACTTCAGCCAGCCAAATCCAGTAAAACGTCAGCTTCAAAATCCTCTCGCCCCAGTCAGGGTGACCTGGGCGGACCAGAGGGTTTGCTCTTTGAAGAATTGCGTAAGCTCCGGCGTGAACTCGCACAAGACAAAGGAGTCCCACCGTTTGTTGTCTTTGGAGATGTAACCTTAATTGATTTAGCGATCAAGAAACCTTCCTCCGATCAAGGATTCCTGAACATTCACGGCGTCGGGGGACACAAAGCAGAAGAGTACGGTGAAAGATTCATGTCGTGCATTTCAGCGTTTTGTGACGAACATCAAATTGAAACCTCATCCAGTCCTACAGCTAACGAAAAAGACACTGCATTAGACACAAAAAATGATCAAGAGGATTCAACACTACAGTTGACCAAGCCAGCGATGCAGGCCTCTGAATTATTCCAGCAAGGTTTAACGGTTGAACAAGTCGCTGAATCCATGAAACGAGCGATTTCCACAACCAGTGGTTATCTGGCTGATCATATCGCTTTTCACCGAATACAAACTCCGGAACCATGGGTCGATGATGAAACGTTTCAAAGAATCACAAAAGCTGCGTACTCAATGGATTCAGATCGACTTAAACCTTTATTTGAAGCACTTGACGAAGAAGTCCCTTATTCGCATATACGCATCGCAGTTGCCTGTTTGAAGAATCTTGATTGGAAACAAGAAGAATCCACGCCAAAATGATATAATAAACCAATGGTGTGTTCTCGCGTGCAAGCCCTGATCCGGGCAATTCAATTTCACATAGTTTAATCGTTACACATCATATGTATTCATCCTTGGAACAACTTTTCTAATTCAACCTCTTCGAGAATACTGTGCTGAACTCTTCTGTTGAGCAAAATACGAATTTGAGCGAACAGATCCAGGAAGATTTACTGGGACTTCTGCAAGGTGAAGTACGTAGTGATCGTGGGACACGAGCATTGTTCGCGACCGATGCCAGCTTGCACCAAATTCTTCCACTGGCTGTCGTCTTCCCCAAAGGAACTGACGATGTTAAAGCGGTTGTTCGTTATGGGGCAGATCATCAAATCCCGGTGATCGCCAGAGGTTCTGGGACGGGCTTGGCAGGTGGCTGTCTGGGAGCAGGAATTATCGTCGACTTCTCTCGGCACATGAATCAAATTCTGGAGATTCGAGCAGACTCAGTTGTCGTACAACCTGGAGTTGTTCTTGATGACTTAAATCAAGTGTTAGCATTAACCGGTCGATACTTTTCACCTGATCCTTCCAACTCTGCCATCACAACCATTGGCGGCATGATAGGCGTTGATGCGGCTGGCTCCCACGCGATTCGAGTAGGTTCCACGCGTGATCATATTCAGTCACTTCAAATTGTCTTTTCCGATGGCACAGCCCACTGGCTAGAACGCGAATCAATAACCCCCGGGACAATTGTAGCTGCATTTACTGGCCCCGAGGAAGAGCACGATGATTATGCGAGGGTGCGAGTCATCCTGCGCAGGCTTGCTGCGATTTTACGAGAGAACGAATCTCTTATCGAACAATATCAGCCGCTGCTGCTTCGTAATACCTCAGGCTACATGCTACGTGGAGCCTTGAGCGGCGGGATCATTGACTTTCCTCGTCTATTCGTCGGCTCAGAAGGCACACTTGGTCTTTGCACCGAGGTTGTTCTTCACACAACACCCATACCGGCTCAACGTGATGTGCTGCTGCTGCTGTTTTCACAATTCGATCAAGCATCACAGTCTTTATCAAGCATACTGGAATATGAACCGGCAGCTTGCGATTTACTAGATCGTCGGTTACTTACACTTGCCAGAGATCACAGCGAAAAATACAAACAGATCATTTCCCCGATTGCTGAAGCTGCCTTAATCGTTGAATTTGTTGATACAAGCCGAGGCGATCTTGACCAACGAATCGAGAGATTCAAACAGTTCCTCAGCCTTGAAGTCACCGGTTGTTCCATTGGAATCCATGCTCAAGGCGAGCAGGACAGCTCAGAGTTGTGGAAACTACCACAACAGGTTGTGCCGCTACTTGCCAGCATTCAAGGCGATGCTCGCCCGATTCCCTTTGTGGAAGATATCGCAGTGCCGGCTCGTTCAATCGGAAAGTTTCTGCAACAGGCTCAAAAGGTACTCCAGCGATACCAAGTCACTGCGTCTCTTTATGCTCATGCTGGCAGCGGTCAGTTGCATCTTCGCCCGTTCCTGGAATTACCAACANAACAAACAAAGTCTCAATATGAATCTCTCGCCCGAGATCTCTATCGTGTTGTGTCTGAGTTTGGCGGTTCGATCTCGGGAGAACATGGNGACGGATTATCTCGAACCGCATTTATTCGTACCCAATACGGCCCGCTGTATCGAGTGTTTCAACAGATCAAACAATTATTTGATCCCCAAGGTATTCTCAATCCTGATAAAATTGTCAGCAGCGATCCTCATCTGACCATTCAGAATCTTCGACCAGATGGCGAATTGATTCACCTTCAAATAGACCCCGAACATCAACTCCAGTGGAGTTCTCAGGAACTTGTTGAATCAGCCAGCATGTGCAACGGCTGCGGTCAGTGCAAGTCTGATTCGAGTAATTCTCGCATGTGCCCATTTTCCCGTGTAGAAAAGTCGGAATACACTTCTCCTCGCTCTAAAGCAAACATACTTCGCGATTATCTGCTTGAACAATCTAAGACGTCAGAGCAAACGGACATCAACCAGCTTTCTCAAATTGCATCGCCGGAAGTGCTTGATTCCTGCTTTAACTGCAAGCAGTGCCAACTCGATTGCCCCAGTCATGTTGATATCCCGCATCTATGGCTTGAAGCCAAGGCAGCCGACGTTGTTACCAACGGACTAAATCGAACCGATTGGGTACTTAGCCGAATGGGAACTGTGGCCAGCTTACTCTGGAGATTTTCCTGGATCNTCAATCCTTTTATTCGTACTCGCGTGGGACGATTACTCCTTGAAAAAATCATCGGCATCGATTCTCGACGCAGCCTCCCCGGATTTTCCCGCAAACCGTTTCTTCAGGAAATCGGGAAAAAAGCAACCAATGTATTCGAATCGCCTGATGTCGGCTTAATGAATTTTTCCGAAAAACCGCCAGTACTGTTTATTGATTATTTTGCGAACTATCATGATCCAGAACTTGCTACTGCACTAACCGCCATTCTGAAACACAACAAAATTCCATTTATCATCCCCATTGATCAAGATGTCTCTGGAATGAGCCTGATTAACGTTGGCGATTTGAACAAAGCCCGAGAAATTGCCGAAAACAATGTTCGACTTCTGGGACCGTATGCACGGGAAGGTCATCCCATTGTATGCATCGAACCTTCTTCTGCATTGTGTTTAACTAAAGAATACCCAATGCTTATTGATCATCCAGACCTGGCTGCTATTACGAAAATGACATGCGAAGCTGGTAGTTACCTGTTCAAGAAACATAAACAGGGTCTTCTCAAAACCAATTTCAACCAATTGTCCGGACAAGTCGGATACCATGAACCGTGTCATCAACGGGTACTTGCTCCAGAACAACCATTCCCTCAGCTACTGAAATTAATTCCAGGTTTAGAACTAAAAAACTTCGACCGTGGATGCAGTGGGATGGCTGGTCATTTTGGATTAACCAAAAAGAACTACGAAGCCTCGATCCAAATTGGAAAAGAACTGATCGACGCAGTGGCTCATGAAAATTTCACAATTGCAACAACGGAATGCTCTGCCTGTAAGATGCAAATGTCACATAACAATAATAAAACGATTCTACACCCATTAAAAATCATCGCGGCCAGTTACGGATTAATACCGTTGCCAAACAGCCAAACCCAAAAATAATCAACAAACTCTAAGTATCAATTTTCTTAATGACCGACTCCATTCAAATTACAATGATCTGTTTTGCTGGCCTGAAAGAAAAGGTTGGTTCGGGTCGTATCAGCTTAACGATTCCGGTCAATTCGACTTGTACTGAATTCATCTCTCAACTGGTCGCGTCCTATCCCCAGACACAGGTCTATTCGTCTTGTCTACTGGTTGCCAGAAACGGCAACTATCTCAACGAGACAGACATCATTCAAGACCAGGATGAACTCGCCTGTTTCCCCCCTGTCAGTGGAGGTTAATGACATGTCTTCAACTGACGAACAATCACAATCAAGCGATTGCACACAACTCAGTATCACTGAGTTGCCGATAAATCATGCCGAATTAACAGATTCGGTACGCGATAATGCTTGTGGATCTGTTGTGCTTTTTCTGGGGACTGTTCGGGAAATCACAGCCGGCAAGAAGACCAGTTCGCTTGAATACGAAGCCTATTACGAAATGGCGATTTCAGAACTGCATCGACTTGTCGATACTGCCAGATTGAAATGGCCCATCAAAAAGATTTCGATCATTCATCGAACCGGACATCTTGATCTGGGAGAGATCGCGGTCGGGATTGCATTGAGTACTCCACATCGCAAAGAAGGATTTGAAGCTGCACAATTTTTGATGAGCCAAATCAAAGAGACGGTCCCGATCTGGAAAAAAGAGAACTGGGCCGATGGATCCACCGACTGGGTTCATCCTGAGAGTTGAAGATTACAGGAAACTTCTATTAATTGGTTCTCCCCCTTACGAAGGGGGAGTGAGAGGGGGGGGGTTGAACTGTTTTTTTATGACCAAGCTGTATTCGAGAACCTCTACAGTTTTTTTCTAACAATCGGCGAAGAGGGTACTGTGCCTTCGACAGTTGATCGCAGCTGCTTTTTCAACTGTTTCAGGACTGCTTGGGGAACCTTGGTGTTGCCTTGCATTAAATTATTGAACTCCTGCGGATCATTTTGGTGATCGTAAAGTTCTGCCCCCATCGCCCCTGCTTCCCATTCGGTATATCGCCAGCGGTCCGTGCGAATGGAACGTCCCATGAAGGGCTTTTCTTTTCCGGGGCGAATAATTTGAGTGTAAGCTACGCCATTCCATTTTCGATTTGGTTGCTTTAACAGCGGAACCAATGAGCGACCCGGTAAATGTAAACAACGGCCAGAAAACGTAGCGCCGAGCGGTGAGTGGTAAATTGGATTAAAAGTGTAGCGCCCAGATGACCACTTGCTTGGTTTTGGTCAGACTTTCTGTTTTCAGAAAGTTCTGACTTCAACCAGGCAGGAGGTAACGGTGTACACTAACATGGAACAATGGGCTGAAATTCGTCGGCGAGTTCTCAATGGTGAGATTAGTAAGCGTGGCGCTTGCACTGAGTACAAAATCCATTGGGAGACGCTGAAGAAAATCCTGACGCATACCGAGCCACCGGGGTATCGGTTGACCAAAACTCGGGTTCTTAAAATCGATTCGTTTTTACCGACCATTATTGAATACTTGGAGAGTGATAAAAAGACTCATCGCAAACAGCGGCATACGACCAGAAAGATATTCGAGCGGCTCCAGAAAGAGCATGGATTCACAGGGGGAATTACGATTGTTCAAGAGGCAATTCGCGAGTTGAAACAAAAGTCTCGTGAAGTTTTCCTGCCGTTGAGCCATCCTCCTGGCGAAGCTCAGGTTGACTTTGGATTTGCTGATGTTTTACTTAATGGCGAGTTAACCAAAGTGGCCTTGTTTGTCATGACAATGCCTTATTCGGACGCCATTTTCATGCAGGCCTTTCCGAGAGAATGTACGGAGTCTTTTCTGGAGGGGCACAAGCGAGCCTTTGAATTCTTTGGTGGTGTGCCGAAACGCATCAGTTATGATAATTCCAAAATCGCAGTGGCCCGTATTATCGGAACTCGCGAAAGAAAAGTAACAACTGAGTTTTCACGATTGAAAAGTCACTTTTTGTATGAAGATCATTTCTGTCTGGTGAGACGTCCCAACGAGAAAGGGCATGTCGAACGACTTTTGGATTTTGCTCGCAGGAACTTTCTGGTTCCAGTTCCTTGTGTTGATTCTTTGGAAAGGCTCAATGAACAATTATGGCAATGTTGCCAGGATGACTTAAAACGTCAGTTGCGAGGTAAACCTTCTGCAAAACAAGTGTTGCTTGTCGAGGAACAATCCTCGATGCTGCCCATACCAAGGCAGACCTTTGATGCCCATCGTCTCGCACAGGCTAATGCCAATTCACTCTCTCTGGTTCGCTTCGACAGAAACAGTTATTCGGTGCCCACAAAATTTGCATATCGTCAAATTACGATTGTGGCCACTATCGATGAAGTCCGGCTCAGTTTTGAAGATCAGTTGATTGCCAGACATAAAAGACACTGGGGCCGGGAGCAATCATTCTTCGATCCCGTCCATTATTTAGGGCTCTTAGAGCGAAAACCCGGCGGGTTTGATCACGCCAAGCCGTTGGAGAACTGGGATTTGCCAGTTTGCTTTGGGATTTTAAGACGCCGTATGGAATCTGAACTCGCTGAGATTGGCACCCGAGAGTTTATCAAAGTCTTGCGGCTGCTGGAGCGATATTCAATCACTGAATTGAAGCACGCTGTGCAGTACGGTCTTGATATTGGAGTCGTTAACGCTGATGCCATTCGGTTGATATTGGATTATCAACAGGAAATTCCCAGCACACTGTTTTGTTTGGACGGTCGTCCGCACCTGAAACTGGTACAGGTTGCGCAAACAGATGTTTCTGCTTACCAGTCCTTATTACTTAGAGGTTAAGATTATGACAAAAACTCAAACCAAATCTGTTGTGTTGCTACAACATCATCTCAAGAATTTGAGATTACCAACGATCCTCAGTGAGTGCGAGAAAGTCGCCGTTCGTTGTGCGACAGATAACGTGGATCATCTCGGCTACCTGTTACAATTAAGCGAACTGGAACTGATTGAACGAGAACGCCGTGCCGCCGAAAGGAGATTGAAAGCAGCCAAATTCCCGACTCACAAAACTCTGGATACGTTCGATTTCAAAGTACAACCTTCATTGAACAAATTGCTTGTCAATGAATTGATGCGAGGTGAGTACATTGAAAAGCGAGAGAATATTTTACTGGTCGGAAATTCGGGGACTGGAAAAACACATTTGGCGATTTCACTTGGAATTGCAGCGTGTGGCCAAGGGAAGAAAGTTCGTTTTTATCAGGTGACCGAGCTGATCACGCACCTGATGGAAGCTCGTGAGGATCGAGATCTTCTGCGTCTCAAAAGACAACTCTCGAAACTCGACTTATTGATTCTTGATGAGCTGGGCTACGTCCCCGCCAGCAAACTCGGCGCCGAACTTTTATTCGATGTCATCAGTACGGCCTACGAACGTATGAGTTTGATCGTCACTACGAATTTACCCTTTGAAAACTGGCCTGAAGTCCTCGGCAGCGAGCGTCTTACCGGAGCGACGCTGGATCGTTTAACCCATCGCTGTCACATATTGGAAACCGCTGGCGAAAGCTACCGATTACAGGACGCCAAACGTCGCCGCACAAAAAGCTCAAGCGGCGAGTCAATCAAGACGAAGTAAGAAAAGGATTCACCTTTCTTGCGAACCACAGCCACCTTCGTAGGAATCTCCCCGCAACCAGCGCTACACTTTCTGCCCGCTCGGCGCTACGTTTTCTGACCGTTGTTTACAAAAAAGCCTATGCTCGCTGTTTCAAACCGGAATGCGTATTGTTTGGGCCTTGAATGATGAAACTACTTAGTGTCAAACTCTTCGATACGTTGAGGCGAATCCATTGCTGAGCGGACAACATCAACTAGTGCATTTGCAGTTGGGGAAGGCAAATCTTGCAGGTCTAATCGTGAAACCAGCTTGGCGTTCTCCCAAGTAGATGTGCCTTGTTCTAGAATTTTCCAGGTTGCTTCTTCTGTTGTGACTTCTGCTTTGTCTGTGATGAGTTGCAATTCCTGTGGGAAAAATGCAGCACTGAGTACCTTGGTTGCCTCATCGATGAATGATGCATCACACGAGCTGAGGTCGAGTATCAGCGGGCGATTTAGCAGGCGAAGCTGTAAGTCGAGAACTGCGATATTTCGTTCTGGATGCCTCCAGCCGGGGGCGATTTCCACGAAAGGATCAAGCACAAACCGACGATACCAGCAGGCCGGATGGGGAAGCGATAGCTGTGCCGATTGAATGATTTGATCATCAAACGCGATCAGATCTAAATCGATACTGCGTGGTCCCCAGTGAACAGTTCTTTGACGCCCCAACTGGTTTTCTATCTCGTGGCAAAATTCTAACAATTCTTCTGGCGTTTTTGATGTTTGCAGACGGACTACTGCATTAAGAAATTCTTCTCCAGCTTGTACTCCAATGGGTGATGTCTGATAAAGTCCGCTTCA
>JAESQE010000326.1 GCA_016765335.1 Planctomycetaceae bacterium | reverse complement strand
CTTCAAAACCCCCTCCAACTCCCCCTTCGTAAGGGGGAGAACTAATTGTCAGAGAGTTCTCTTAAGGCAGGCTCCGACAACACGGACAGGAATGTCTGTGCTCCCATTGAAGTTAATGTCTTTGCTCTCATTGAATTACTAGAGATCTCTTCACAGTATATCGGCAATTCCCAGCACGAAACCACAATTCCTGAGATTTCAGACGCTGATCATAATTCTGAACCAGAAAAAAAGAGAAAATAGGTCACCTAAGGAGAATGAGAGGGTGGCAGGAGGTAGTGGTCGGATGACTAGACAGTCTCTGAGAGTGATCCCATTTTTCCGATGACAGCAATTCCAGATTCTGAGATCGTGAACCCTCGCTTACGGTCCAGTTCAACGTCATAGCCAATCGTCATGCCTTCGGGAATGTTGACCCCTTTATCAATAATTGCTCTACGGATTTTTACATGTCTGCCCACGTTGACATCATCAAACAAAATCGAGTCTTCAACCCGGGCCCAACTATTAATGCGAACTCCAGAAGAAATGATAGAACGAATCGCCCGGCCTCCCGAAAGAATCGATCCTGCACAGACCAGGCTATCCATCGCGAAGCCCATGCGAGGGTCGTCCAGTTTGTCTTGGGCAAAGACAAATTTCGGCGGAGGAAGTAATGGTTGGTAACTACGAATCGGCCACGATTGATCGTAAAGATTCAACTGCGGATTGATGGCAATCAAATCCATGTTCGCTTCGAAGTAGGCATCAATCGTTCCCACATCCCGCCAATAGGCTCGCTCCCCTGTATTTTTGTCTTTGAACGGAAACGCACGCACGAGATGTTCGTCGATAATTCGAGGAATGATGTCTTTTCCGAAATCGTGCGAACTGTCCCGGATCGTCGCGTCTTTGCAAAGTTCCTCATACAGAAATTCTGCTTTGAATACGTAGATTCCCATCGAAGCCAAACAGCGATTCGGATTTCCAGGCAATGATTTTGGTTGCTCTGGCTTCTCCTGAAATTCCACCACACGCTGAGTATCATCAACAGTCATGACTCCAAAATCTCGGCCCTCTTCGATACTCACAGGCAGGCAGCCAATCGTCACAGCTGCATCAGATTCAATGTGCTCGTCAAGAAGTTCCTGGTAATCCATTTTGTAAATATGATCGCCAGAAAGAATCAGCACGTTGTCTGCATTCATTTTCTCAATGGAATAAATATTCTGATAGACCGCATCAGCAGTTCCTTGATACCAATGCTCATCAATTCTCTGTTGAGGCGGAACAACATCGATGTATTCGTCTAACTCTCGGCACAAAAATCGCCAACCCTGATGAATGTGACGATCCAGGCTTGCTGCTTTGTACTGTGTTAATACAAGTACTCGCCGGATTCCGCTATTCAAGCAATTCGAAAGTGGGAAATCGATGATCCGATAACTTCCACCAAAAGGAACAGCCGGCTTGGCGCGATCACGTGTCAAAGGCTCTAATCGCGAACCTTTTCCTCCCGCCAAAATCAAAGCAACATTCTTCCGCATCCTGGATATTCCTCCCTGAAGAAAAAAGCAATCAGATTGCCTAATACGCATTCGCATATTTGNTTGCGCGTTGAACATACCCTAAGTCCTTGTCAGTACAAGGCCACGAGCGAGAGCTTCGCGCAAGTATTCATTGAGTTTGGTATAAGTCAATCCATTGTAAGATGATCGATACTCGATGAGCAACTGGGGCAAGAGCAGATTCGAATTCTCAATCACAACTTACTCGCCTAACAACCCCTCCAGGTTTTAGCTATTCTCGCCATCTTAACATTCAGGCTGTTTTGTAACGAAATTTGAGTAGTTGGTCCTGAAAAGCTCTT
Source organism: Planctomycetaceae bacterium (assembly GCA_016765335.1). Taxonomy (GTDB): domain Bacteria; phylum Planctomycetota; class Planctomycetia; order Planctomycetales; family Planctomycetaceae; genus Rubinisphaera. The sequence goes on along the minus strand of JAESQE010000326.1, from coordinate 3,325 downwards.
TTGGATCTAGCCTGATGGGGTGGTGACTGGGGATGCATGTGTGATCCCGAAATCCCATACCAAAATCAATGAAATCCTGCGGTGCGAGACCGATCATGATATCCCCTTCGGGAGGGTGAGGCGGCTGCCGAACCATTGTCAATTCGAGAGGGCGAGGCTTTTTCGAGTCCGATTTGATTTCGCGTCTCTAGCACAACCTGGTTCCGCTAAATAAATCAGAATCTCCTGCTTCTCTCTCCCGCCCGGACGAGTTTTTCAGGATCGACTACGTAAAAGCGACGTTGTACTGACAAGGGGTTAGGAAACATCCATCTCGCGAACAAATACACGAATGCGTATTAGATTCATTAGGCAAAGACTTACACATGACAGGCTTCGTAAGAGATTTCGAACTTTTTCATTTTCTTGTACAGGGTTGTACGATTCACGCCGAGCATTTTGGCGGTATCTTGCCGGTTCCAGCCGTTGGCTTCGAGGGCTTCGATAAGAATTTGTCTCTCGGGACTGACTAAAGCAGACTTCAACGAATTGCCACCAAAGTGAGCCGGAACACCGCTTGCTTCGAGCTGCTTGTGAATGCTTTCAGGTAAATCGCTTGCGGTGATGGTGTTGCCATGACTGAGGACGACTGCTCTTTCGATGACATTGACCAACTCGCGAACATTACCCGGCCAGTTGTATCGCTGCATGTACTGGATGGCTTCATCGCTAATGCTTTCGATTTGCTTGCCGGTTTGTTCGTTAAAGTGATTCAGATAATGTTCGGCCAACAGCGGGATGTCGCCAACACGTTCTCTCAGCGGTGGCTGCGTCATTGAGATGACGTTGATTCGGTAATAAAGATCTTGACGGAACTTACCTTCAGCGACAAGTTGTTCCAGATTTTCGTTGGTTGCCAAAACGAGTCTGCAATCTACTTTGTATGTCTTGTTTCCACCAACAGGTTCGAACTCACGATCCTGCAGTACTCTTAATAATTTGACTTGCAATTGCGGAGAAGCCGTTGCGACTTCATCGAGAAACAAAGTACCGCCATCTGCCAGTAAGAACTTGCCAATTTTATCTTGCGATGCACCAGTGAAGGCACCTTCCACATGACCAAACAGTTCGCTTTCAAGCAAGCTGTCGGGTAACGCTCCACAGGCAACTTCAACAAATGGTTTGTCTTTGCGATTACTCATTTGATGGATCGCTCGGGCGGTGATTGTTTTTCCGGTGCCGTTTTCTCCGAGGATTAAAACCGTTGTGCGAGTGTCTGCAACGCTGTCGATCAGGTCAAACATTTTCGACATTTTGTAGTCACGACCAATGATGTTTCCAAGGCCATGTTTTTCATCGAGCTGAGCTTTGAGATGCTTGTTCTCTTCAACGATTTTTCGTTGTCCCAACGCCCTTTGAATCGAAAGGTTGAGTTCGTCGTCAATGACTGGCTTAGTAAGGTAGTCGAATGCTCCAATACGAATTGCTTCGACAGCACTTTCGATGGTGCCGTAACCGGTCAGCATAATGACGGATGTTTCAGGCTGATTCTTAGAGGCCCATTCAAGCAAATGAAAACCATCCTGATCCGGCAAGTTGACATCGCAAATGACAACCTCAAACGGAAATTCCTGCATCCGATCAAGTGCTTCGCCGCACGTGGTTGCCGTTTCAGTTCGGTAGCCAAGTTGACGCAAGTAATCGGCCATTGCTTCCAGAATGAACTTGTCATCATCAACAACGAGCAGCGATCCTAATGTACTATTCATATTTTACTCAGCGATCTTAACCAGGAAAGTAATATATTGGACGAACCACGGGGAAAATCTGAGCGCACAAACGCCACAAATTTTTGTAGTTGCTGAGAGCTTTAAATAAGAGGAGGTACCCAAACCTAGGTCAATAGTTGCAACGGGGCAACAAAATCAGATAGATTGGTGCTTTTACTCACCTTAACCAACTTCCTGATCGCGATAACCGCGACAATCGGAACAGGGTTAGTGGGTTATCGGTAAATGATGCGTTTTATGGTGAAGATATTTGGAGACAGACAGAATGGGAACGACTGGTAGAACCTGGAAAGAGATGGTAAGAATTTCCGCACCGAAAGGCAGAATGAGCTACTGAAGAGTGCCGAAATACTCTAAACTGTTAACTGAAGAACAAATAATACCAAACTCAATTATAACCTGCGTTGTGTCATCGTCCGTGGCCCTGCACTGGCAAGGACTTAGAGAAGAGACAACGCGCGAACAAATACGCGAATGCGTATAACAACGGAAAGTTTCACCGTTTCTGGAGATAAATCATGATTTCTTTTTCGCGGATTCTAATTGGTGTTGATCTGTCTCATTCAGATCGTCTTGTTTCTGAAGAATTGTCTGATCATTGCCAACAGGCAGTCACCAGAGGTATCGAATACGCCAGTGCACAAGGTGGCGAAGTAACATTCTTCACCACACTCGAAATATCCGAGCAAGCCAGACATTTGATTGATTCGCATGAATCTAAAATTACAGAATCGGTCGAAGTAGAAGCCGCACGGGTTCTTGAAACCTTGGTCCAGCAAGCAGCATCGCAAGGCGTGAAAGCCAGTTTCAAAGTTGCTTTTGGAACCAGCTGGACCGAATTGATTCGTGAAGCTGTCGTGGGCAAACACACGATTGTGATCGTTGGTCGCAGAGGGGCTCATTCCCAAAGTCGCTTCTTCTACGGAAAGACCGCTACAAAACTGATTCGAAAATGTCCACTTCCGGTGCTGATCGCTAAACCCGATCCAGTTCGTGAAATAGAATCGATTCTTGTTGCTGACGACTTGAGCGAAATTGGCGAAACAATTCTTGATGCCGGAGTTCAACTGGCCCGTATGGGAGAAGCCGGCTTGCACGTTGTCCATGTTGTTGAGGACGAAGGTGGCTCAATGCATCTGTTTGGCGGAATGACACAAGAAAAAGTAGAACAGCTCAAATCTGAGTTGCACGATAAAGCAGACAGGGAAATCAACGATCGGCTCTCGCGGACCGACTACAGAACACTAACGCGTGGCACCAAAGTGCATATCGAATCGGGCGCCCCGGAAGAAGTCATTCTGGATTTGCTGAAATCTGAAGGTGTAGATTTGATGATCATTGGCAGCATCGGTCGCTCGGGGTTGTCTGCGATGGTGCTGGGAAGTACCGCAGAAAGACTTCTTAGCACAGCTGATTCCTCGTTGCTGGTCATCAAGCCCGACGATTTTGTTTGCCCTGTAAAAATCGATTAAGTCGCACGAGTAATCCAAGAACCGGGTAGCACAGACAATCCCGTTCAGGGTTGTCTGTGTTGCGCAGCAACCCGAGGAATTGAC
>JAESQE010000325.1 GCA_016765335.1 Planctomycetaceae bacterium | reverse complement strand
GACATTCCCGATTCCTTTCGGGTTGAAGGTAAGTGATCTTTCGCTTCAGAACAAAAGAATCGCTAAAAACCCTCATCGCATCAAGACTTCTTTCAATTCAACAAATAATACGGTTAACGGCGTTGGGTGCCACGGCTCTGTGAGCCGTGAAAGTGTCGGGTATGCAGTGCGGTTAGGAAGCGTGAGATTGGCTCAGGTTTCCGTAGAGATTCTGGAAAATTGTTTTAAATTTATCGAGCATATTAGAGGGTCACTTGGTCAAAGAGCGATTCACACGGCTCACAGAGCCGTGGCACCCGGCGGGAGCTTCCCAGGAGTGCGTTGCTAAGCATGAGCTTAGGAACGAGGGAATAGAATTAAAAAAGGCACTGATGAGAGTTGGTTCTCATCAGTGCGTTTTGCCTTGGTTCTAGATGTTGCCAGGTGTTACAGTGGTCGGACGACTGATAGGCCTCGGGTGTAGTCGAGGTAGGTTTCTATGGAGGCGACGCCGCCGCCCATGCCGCTTTTGTTGATGCCGCCGTAGGGGATGCCGTGGGCGAACAGGTTGTGGGCGTTGATCCAGCTGTTGCCTGCGACCATTTGCTCTGCAACGCGGTTGGCTCGACCTAAATCTGAAGTCCAGACACTGTTGGCTAAGCCGTAGTCTGTGGAGTTCACCATTTCGATCGCCTGTTTTTCGTCATCAAACGGAGTCAAGTAAGCAACGGGGCCGAAGATTTCTTCTTGAGCTGCGACGTTGTTCAAATCGCCAGCGAGCAGGGCTGGCTTCACATAGTATCCGTCGTGACCAGCGACATCAGCTGCTCCGCCTTCCAGTAACAGTTTGGCTCCTTCGGCTTGTCCGCGTTCGAGATATCCCAAAATTCGTTTTCGCTGTGTGTCGCTGACGACTGGCCCCATTTGCGAAGCTCCGTCGAGTTGGTACCCGACTTGAACTTTCTTCAAACGAGAAACACAAGCATCCACAAATTGATCGTAAATCGGTTTTTGAATCAACCAGCGAGTTGCATCGCAGCAAACCTGACCTGAGTGGAATGTGATCGCAGCGACAAGTTTGTCGGCGGTGTCATCGATATCGACATCATCAAACAGGACAGCTGCCCCTTTGCCGCCAAGTTCGAGTTTGACGGGTGTTAAATTGCGACCGCAAGCTTCACCAACCATGCGACCCACTTCTGGAGACCCGGTGAATGACATGCGTTTCAGTTTAGGATGCCCAGACAAGGCTGCGCCAGCGGTTTCGCCATATCCAGTAACGACGTTAATGACGCCATCAGGAATTCCAACTTCCTGAGCAACCTTTGCAAGATACAATGCAGTCAGCGGAGTATCTTCAGCTGGCTTGATGACAACCGTGTTGCCTGCTGCTAGAGCTGGTGCAATTCCCCAGCCGATGAGCAAGAACGGGAAGTTCCAAGGAAAGATGAATCCACATGGTCCCCAAGGCAAGCGAACAGTGGCAGCATCAAACCCGGAAACAGCAAGCGGCGTGCGGCGTTGTGTATGCAAAGAGATTTCAATGAAGTATCGCATCGTGTCAATAAAGTTCTGGATGTCGCCCACGGCTTGTTCCAGAATTTTCCCCGCATCAAGTGATTCGATTCGGGCAAATGTATNTATTTGTTGTTCGATAGCATCAGCCAAACGGTGCAGCATCACACCTCGTTCATTCGGTGGCAACTCGGCCCAGCCAGTGGTGCGAAAGGCTTTGTCAGCGGCTTGCACTGCCAGGTCAACATCAGCAGCAGACAACGCAGTAACTTCAGCGAGTTGTTCTCCCGAGCCAGGGTCTTTGGTGATGAAAGTCGAGCCATCAGCAGCTTCGATCCATTTCCCGCCGACGAATGATTTTAACGGTGACTGAGACAGAAAACTGGCGACTTCGGAAACACTATTATCTGACATATTGACTGAACTCCTAAATTGATGTGGAATTAATACGATGGACGAAACCTCTATCAATCCAAAGGGAGAACAGACATTCCGGCCTGCTTCGTTTGAGCCTGCCTGCACTTCAGACAGACAAGAATGTCTATCCTCCGCTCACAACATTTTTGAATTAATCGAGCTTCCCTGTAATATTTCAATAACATCAGTTTAACGCTGAACTGGCATTGCATCCAGCGTGCAAGAGGAACAAACGCCGAGTCTTGCAATATGCATGCGTCTCTGATTAATCAGAGAAACTGGGTGATTCAGTCAATTTCGACGTACGCATCGCTTGCGACATACAAACAACTCAGGATGAGTTTTAATAAACGGTTGACAGTCGCAGGGAGGAATTTTATCGATGACCAATCATTCAATGGAGTATGAATTTACGGCTAATTATTCCAGAATGGGAATTGCTGCGNAACTTGTGTGATTCACTGTGGTTAACAATAGTGGGACTGCTATTGAGGTCGCGTTTGGATAGATATTCTTGCCTGCCTTGAATTGAGGCAGGCTCAAACGACACAGACAGGAATGTCTGTGCTACCTTCAAACGGGGGCCTTGCGTATTCACTCGGCGTGATAACCTCGCCACATCCAGATGAGTGTATCAGCCAGCGTCTGCTTGAACACTTTGGAATCGCAGTGGTTGGTTTCCTGGCTGAAGACGTAACGGTAGTCGTACCCTTTGGCTTTGAGAGCCGCTGCGGTACGATGGTTGGCCATGACCCAGTTATGATAAGTTTCTTCGGGGTCATTAAACCGGTTATCGTTTTCAGAGACATGTGTAAAAATACGCAAAGGTTTCTTTTTGCTGTTTTCAATTAACTTCATGCTGGAATGATACTCCCACGCCCCGAGCGGAAAGGCTGCTTCTTCTGCGGCGTCGTCATCCTGCTGATCAACGAATGTTCCAGAGTAAGTAATTATTCGACGAAATAAATCTGGGCGAAACCACCCCATTGCCAATGCAGCCGCCCCGCCCGAACTGCATCCCATCGTGGCTTTGCCCCAGGGGTTGTCCGTAAATGCAATATTCGGGTACGCAGCTTTAATCTTGGCATCATTCAGCACGGCTGTCAGAACTTCGTCATTAATGAAACGAGCGAAGCGATCAGACATCGTGTCATATTCAAGCCCGCGCTGACTCCCCTTGCTGTCATTCCCGCCATTTTGAACGCCAATGACAATGAAGGCAGGTAACTTGCGATCTGGATTCTTAGAGATCGTCAAATTATCAAGAGCATTACGCACTAAATTGAGATGGCTGGGACCATCGTGCATCACAAGAATAGGAGCTTTGGTGCCATCTTGGTAAGCGGCGGGCACGTAGACAAAGATCTTTCGTTTTTCTCGCACTGGCTTGGCAGGATCGAGAGTCGCGTCGTCCCCACGAATAATTTTACTGTCTGCTAATCGCATAGAAAATTCAAAAGATTTCCCCTTGGGATTCCCGCGGTCAGTAAGATCTGGATCGACCTTATAATCGGGGCCAACAACAAAGTCGCCGTTGCCTTGATTACCTGGGTTCCCTGTATAACGATCCTCTGCAATCGCCCATCGCGAGGTTAATCCAGACAACGCAATAAACAAGAAGCAGAAAGTACAAAGAGAACGATACTTTGATTTCAGCAACATAATGAATGTCAATCAATTCAAGAGGAAGGAGTGATTCGCTACGCCAGGATGCCTTTAACGACTTTTCCATGCACATCGGTCAGGCGGTAATCTCGCCCTTGGAAGCGATAGGTGAGTTGTTCGTGATTGATGCCCATTTGATGAAGAATCGTCGCGTGGAAGTCGTGTACGTGAACCGGATTTTCTGTGATGTTATAGCAAAAGTCGTCTGTCTTGCCGTAAGATATTCCGCCCTTGATACCGCCCCCTGCAAAGAAGACAGAGAAGCATCGCGGGTGATGATCGCGACCATAATTATTGATTCCACCTTGCGAATACACCGTTCGCCCAAACTCTCCGCCCCAGATCACGAGAGTGTCTTCAAGCAGGCCGCGTTGCTTCAAATCTGTAATCAGTGCAGCGGTGCCTTGGTCGGTCTCTTTGCTGAGTACCGGCATATGCTTGGCGAGGTTGCTGTGATGATCCCAGCCGCGATGAAACACCTGAATGAACCGCACATTACGTTCGGCTAACCGGCGGGCAAGCAAACAGTTTGCAGCATGAGTGCCTGGGATTTTTGCGTCTTCGCCATAAAGTTTAAATGTACTTTCAGGTTCCTTTGACAAATCGGCAAGTTCAGGGACAGACATCTGCATCCGATAAGCCATTTCATAGGCTGCGATGCGTGTGCGGATTTCCGGGTCACCGATTTCCTGTTCTCGAATTCGATTCAATTCAGCCAATGCATCCAGAGACTTTCGCCGACTGACTAAGTTGCCTCCAGCAGGATCGTTCAAGTACAAAACCGGATCGCCCTGACTGCGGAGCTTAACGCCTTGGTGATTTGATGGCAAAAAACCGCTACCCCACAGCCGCGAATAAATGGGCTGTGCTTGATAGAACGAATTTTTAGAAAGTAACACAACAAACGCTGGTAAATCTGCATTTTCGCTGCCCAGGCCATAACTGGACCATGATCCAATACTGGGGCGTCCGGGTTGTTGGTTACCGGATTGAAAGAAAGTGATTGCAGGATCGTGGTTAATTGCTTCGGTGTGCATCGATTTGACAACACAAATATCGTCAACCACTTTGGAGAGATGTGGCAACAGATCACTGAGCCACATGCCACTTTTTCCGTGCTGGCGAAACGCAAACGGCGGATTGACAATCGGATAAGATTTCTGGCCGGCTGTCATCCCAGTCAGGCGTTGCCCTTCGCGAACCGAATCGGGCAATGGCTTGCCATGTAGTTCTTTAAGAGTCGGCTTGTAATCGAACAGTTCCATCTGCGAAGGCGCACCGGACTGCAAGAGATAGATCACTCGCTTGGCCTTGGCTGCAAAATGTGGAAGACCAGGTAATCCGCCATGTTGATTTACTTTGGGCTGCGGTGCAGCAAACAAATTGGGGTTCAGTAACGACGCCAAAGCAACAGAACCGATACCAGTTGTGGTACGTCCGAAAAATTGGCGTCGATTTTCTATCAGTTGCGAATCAGTAAATAGATCCATAGCAATCAACCTTTGGTAACAGTTTCGTCTAAGTTTAATAACAGCCTGGCAACTTCAGTCCAAGCGGCGTGCTGGGTAAGATCGAGATTTGTATCGCGAGCCGAATCACCAACGCTGAGCATTTTAATTGCAGCTTCGGGATCTGTCTGGAAATCCTTAAGCCGTTCGTGATAAACCCGCGAGAGAATCACAATTTCTTTACTGCTTGGCTTTCGAGCAGTTGTCAATTCAAAACCGAAAGCAATTCGATTTTCCACCGTCTGTCCGCCTTGTGACATCATGCGGCTCGCCAGCCGCCTGGCTGCTTCAACATACTGCGGACCTTGTAGTAATAGCAATGCTTGAAGTGGCGTATTAGTTCGTGAACGGCTTACGGTACAGAATTCACGGTCCGGGGCATCGAAAGTTGTTAACATCGGAGAAGGGACCGTCCGTTTCCAGAAAGTATACATGCTCCGGCGATACAAGTCGTCCCCTGTACCTGATTTGTAGGCCTTCGATAACCCTGGTCGATTATTTAACTCCATCCACAATCCGTCAGGCTGATAAGGATAGACACTCGGGCCTCCCACTTTTTCAACGAGTAAACCACTGACAGCCAATGCCTGGTCGCGAATTTGTTCGGCATCAAGTCGAAAGCGAGGTCCACGAGCAAGTAGACGATTTTCTGGATCGCGCTCGTACAACTCTGCTGAAACGTGTGGACTCTGGCGATAAGTAGCGGAGGTGAGTATCAATCGTTGAATCGCTTTGACATCCCATCCGTTTTCGATGAATTTGGCTGCCAACGAATCGAGTAAATCCGGATGAGAAGGCCATTCACCTTGCGTACCGAAATCATTCGAAGTTTTCACAAGCCCGGTACCAAAGATTCGCTGCCAATATCGATTCACTGCAACACGTGCAGTCAGTGGATGCTTGGGATCGACAAGCCATTTCGCAAACCCGAGCCGATTGACAGGGGCACCTTCGGGCATCGGCATCAAAACTTCTGGAACCCCTGCGGTGACAACATCCCCTTTGCGATCATACTGCCCGAGTATCAGAATTTGTGTCTGGCGTAAATTGGCTTGATCCTGCATGATCATCGTTGGTGGGTAAGCCGCTGCGTTTGCGTTGGAAAGTGTATCAATTTGTGATTCTATCGATTTCACTTCAGAGGCATGAATCACTCGATAATATTTTTGAAGCTGTGTGAATTCTGTTGCAGTTCGAGAAGCAGGATCAAGCGTTGCAATACGATTAATCTCTGCGGGGATACCACCGAATTGAACAGTAGCAGGCGCATCGTGCGTTATTGACAACCGCGGTCTGCCCACGCCATGAGTTGCAAAGCTGGCTTCGTGCTTCAGTTTAAAAACCAGCTCGGTCCCCCCATTATAACCAAATGGTTTCGATGCAAAGAACAACGCAGTACTAGGTTCTTTGCGAGTCGGTCCGTCAACCGCCCATCCACTATTGCCATTGGCCGAACCATCGATTGACTTGCTGACTTCGTAGCCTGCCTGCTCATAATCTGCCTTGGCTCGCGAGAACTTGATCGGTTGCGATTCTTTTGGATTTTTAATTGATACTGCAACGAGTTCAAATTCACTTAATACAAAGTTTGAATTGGTATGCCGACCGGGGCCACCTCCTGGCAGTGAGGGATGAGTCAGACATTCGAGCCGAATCGCAGTGATACCAGTTTGTTCGGTGTTTGCAGCTATTTCGTAGATGTCCTTCTGAGGATTTGCACCCCCGGCAACAATTGAATAATCAGATTGTTTCTCAAGTTTTGATCCGCCACTGGAACTCATACGAATTGGATCAAGCACTTCCCATCCGGTTGCTTTGGATGTTGCAACTTGGCGTGCCCAGTTTTCAACAGCGGTTTTTTCAGTAACAGAGTCAGCGACAATTTCCTTGACAGCACTCAAATGTTTTTTTAATGCTGCAATCTTTACCTGTGTCTCTTGGCTATGTTCTTTGGCAAGAGGCGATATGATTTTTTTATTCGGCGCAAATCCATTCAGACCACGCTCGGGGACCTGATTAAAAAATGCGAATAGTCGATAGAAGTCCTTCTGGGAAATTGGATCGAATTTATGATCGTGGCAGCGTGCGCAGCCCATCGTCAGTCCCATCCACACGGTGCTGGTGGTGGTGAGTCGATCAATGACATATTCGGTGCGATATTCTTCATCGATTACACCTCCTTCAATGGTTATTGGATGGTTGCGATTGAAGCCGGTTGCCAGGATTTGATGTGATTGGGCATTTGGTAGCAGATCACCAGCAAGTTGCTCGACGGTGAACTGATCGAATGGCATGTTATTATTGTAGGCGTTAATCACCCAGTCTCGCCATACCCACATCGTTCGTTCCTGATCGTACTGGTAGCCACTCGTATCGGCATAACGAGCCAAGTCAAGCCAGTAGCGAGTCATATGCTCGCCGTATGAAGGAGAGGTAAAATATCGATCCACCATTTTCTCATACGCATCTGGCGAATTGTCATCTAGAAAAGTTAGAATCTCTTCAGGAGTTGGCGGCAAGCCGGTCACATCCTGTGCAACTCGTCGTATTAAAACGCGACGATCCGCAGCCGGAGTCGGGGCAAGACCTTCCTTTTCCAAGCGAGCCAGAATGAAATGATCAACAAGATTACGAGGCCAAGTAGAAAGTTTGGTGCTGGGGACCGGCGTTGCTTCGGGGGCAACAAACGCCCAATGACGTTCGTACTTTGCACCTTGAATAATCCATTGACGTAATTTATCGATTTCATCTTTTGTGAGATTCTTCTCGGAATCAACGGGAGGCATTTTCACATCGGCATCGTGTGAAATAATCCGTTCCAGTAAAACGCTGTTGACTGGATCGCCAGGAGCAATCGCTTGGCCTTCTCCTGATTCCAGTGGAGCAAAGGCTGCTTCTTGTGTATCAAGTCGTAGATCAGCCTCGCGAGTTTTGGGATCAAAGCCATGACAGGCAAAGCAATTGTTGGCCAGAATTGGAAGGATGTCTCGATTGTATTTCAGGGGTTGTTCAGCCAGCACATTCTGGTGTGGAGCCAAAACAACGAACACGCATAACATTATCAACTGGCAAGCAGTCATCATGACTCCCGATTGTCTGACAGAATTTCGCATATCGTAATTACACTTGTTTCAAGATTTAAAGACTAAATGTAAACTTGCCTCATCATTTTATCACTCTTCAATGTAATTTCGCGGATCAGAGTTTCGTTGTCAAGCTGAAGCGGACTGTCACGATACAGGTAGACCGTATAATTCTCGGAAGTTAGGATAGAAGTAATTATCTGCTTGAGCTTCGAAACTGTGATTTACTCTTTTTAAGTACCTGTTGATATTATATAGTAAGGTGCGTTTATCTGTTGTAACAGAGAACACTGAGTATCGCAGATTTTCAAGTTAACCAATGCAACCAAACCGCTCACTGTATGGTTATTATGATGACGTGTCGTTTTGTGTCAAAAATTCAAATCATTTGTGGACTAATCATTATTGGCTGCCTGGGAATCGGTCAGGCGGGGCAAGAATCAACAGGTGATGATTCTTCGCAATCAAGTTCACGAGTTCAAATTGGCCTACAGGCGATTTATGATTTCCGTGATGGCACTGGTGACATCATCAAAGATCGATCAGGGGTCGGCTTACCTGTTGATTTAAAAATAGAAAACCTGGATCATGTCGTAAGAAAATCAGGTCAGCTGGAAATTAAACAAAGTACCCTGATTCGCTCGATCAAACCTGCAAATAAAATTACCGATGCGATTCGTAAAAGTGGTGAATGCACATTGGAGGTTTGGCTCCAAACTTCAAAAATGGACCAAAAAGGCCCAGCACGTATTGTCACCATTTCTCGCGACAGTAGCCAACGCAATCTGACACTTGGTCAAGAGAACGATAAAATCGAAGTCCGTTTTCGTACAACACAAACAAGCACAAACGGTACACCCTCGGTCAGCTCTCAGCCGATGGCACTGAAACAGGAATTAACACATGTCGTTTACACCAGAGACCGCAAAGGTCAAACGATCATTTATATCAATGGTAAAAAAACAGCCGAGCAATATGTCGCAGGAAATACTTCAAACTGGAATGCAAGATTCCACTTAGCCCTGGCTAATGAACTTTCAAAAGATCGTCCCTGGCTGGGAACACTTCACCTGGTTGCCATCTACAATCGATCAATGCCTGCGAATGATGTTGCTAAGAATTTTAATGCAGGGCATCAAGCTTTGGCTGTTCCCAGAGTGATTGTCAAAAAAGAGGCAACTGCTCAGCACTTCGAAACTCAAATTGCAGGCATTTTCTCCAAGCACTGTCTGGACTGTCATGACTCTACAAGTTCCGAAGGTAAGCTGAACTTGTCTCGCAAGAAAGACGCCTTCAAGGGAGGAGAAAGCGGCCCGGTGATTGTCCCCGGCAATTCTTCTAAAAGCTATCTGTGGGAACTTGTCGATTCCGATGAAATGCCTCAAAATCATCCACCGCTGTTAGATTCAGAGAAGAAGCTACTTAAACAATGGATCGATGCGGGCGCGACCTGGTCGCTGGACCAGATTGACCCAGCTGTTTATGCACACGGCAGCGGAGATGGAAATAACTGGGTCAGGCGGCTGACCGTGCAAGAATATATCACCTCAGTTAAAAGTGCAGTCGGGGTCGATATCTCCCAGGATGCATACAAGAATCTTCCTACCGATTTACGAGCGGATGGATTTAGCAACACTGCTTACAACTTAAATGTTGACCTGAAACATGTCGAAGCATATTCCCGGTTAGCAGAAATTATTGTCTCGCGAATGGATGTAAATGCCTTTGCAAAGAAATATGCAAGTAACAATGTACTCATCGATAACACGATGCGTCCAATGATTTCTAAAATGGGAAAAACTATTTTCCGTACCCCATTAAACAACCAGGAAGTTGCTATCCTTTGTGGAGTATCGACCACCGTTGCCAGTACCGGCGGAAGCTTTGAAGAAGCAGTGAGTTTAATCCTAGAAGCGATGCTTCAGTCACCTCGCTTTTTATATCGCATCGAAAACCAACAAGGCGATGGAACCTTGTGGCCCGTCGGAAATTACGAGCTAGCCAACCGCATGAGCTTCATTCTTTGGGGTGGCCCGCCAGATCAGATATTACTAAAGGCTGCCGAAGAGGGAAAACTATCTGGCAATCGGATTGAGGCTGAAATTAAGCGAATGCTAAACACACCCGAAGCAAAAGATCGGTCTCTGGCATTCATCGATGATTGGTTGAATCTTTCACGTTTAGATAGTCTGCGTCCAAGCAAAAAACGATTCCCCAACTGGAATCCCAAGCTGGCAGGCCAAATGCGACAGGAAACTTTATCATTTTATGAAGAAGTTGTCTGGAATCAAAAGCGTCCATTAGCCGATCTGTTTAATGCACAACTCACATTCATGACACCAGAACTGGCCAATCATTATGGCATCCCGGCACAAGGAAAAGGACAGTCAAAATACGATCTCACAAAAGTACCTAGTCGTGGAGGTCTGTTGACACAGGGGTCTGTATTGACCGTTGGTGGAGATGATGCATCCATGGTCACGCGAGGCTTGTTTATTATGCACGAACTTTTGCGTGGTGTAGTCAAAGATCCCCCACCAGGGGTCGATACCACAAAACAGCCCATTACCCCGGGAAGNTCTCATCGAGATATNGCTTTAACAAGAATTGCAAATCCAAGTTGCGGAGGTTGCCATATTAAATTTGAACCGCTGGCATTTGGTCTGGAAAAGTATGATGGACTTGGTACTTTTCATGATGTCGATGAACATAAAAACAACTTACGAGACGATGGCGAAATCCTCTTTCCAGGCGAAGCCCGAATGGTTGCTTATTCGAGTTCTTCAGAGTTGATGGATCGATTAGCTGGTAGTGATCGTGTCAAGAAAAGTCTGACCTGGAAGTTGACCCAATTTTCAATCGGCAGACCATTGACAGCAATTNATGCACGTATCGTAGATATGATTCATCAGGATTCACAAAAACAAGGCGGAACTTACGAGAGTTTAATCACAGCCATTATTCTCAGCGATTTGGTACAGAAAATTCGAACCGAAAAATAATCATGAACAACAAAACATTGAGTCGTCGCACAGTTCTTAAAGGACTCGGCGGAATTACAGTCGGTTTGCCCTTACTGGAAGAGATGCTCAGCAACACTGCACTTGCAGATGCTCAGCCCAAAGTTCCTGTCAGGGCATTCAATGTGTTTTTTGGTTTAGGAATTCCTTCGCCATTGCAAGCCGAGGGGTTTGACGGAGTATTGGAACCACTCAAACCTTTGGGGGACAAACTCTTGATCATGCGAAATGTCGATCAAGTGCGAGCTGATGAAAGTGGGATCAACGCCCATTACGATGGTGCGATTGCAGCGTTTACCGCAGAAGCACCTGAAGGCGAAGCAAAAGCTGGCGGACCTTCGATAGACCAAGTGATCAGAAAAGCCCATCACCCCAAGGGACAGCCTGCTGGAATGGTCCCCACACTGATTGGTGGTACGTTTTTTAGACGCAGCCGTGTCGGGAGATATGTTCACAGTTACAATTCCGATGGCACAGTTGCTGCATCCATTCAGGAAAGACCTCGTGAATTATTTGATCGCGTGTTCGGAACAATCACTTTAGCAGGTGACCAAACCGATTTGCGTCGCACTCGTCTCAAGCGTAGTGTCTTAGATTCGGTCGTCGGACAATACCGATACTACAAAGGGGCAAACTCTCCGCTTGGTGCCGCATCAAAGGGACGAATTTCAGATCACCTGGATCGAGTTCGTGAATTCGAGCAACGTGCTTACGAAATGAAAAGACGCCCTGAAGGCACCCCCCCACTACCGGCGAGATCTCAATTGGCACATGGAGGAGAAGCTGATCCCGGAGGCGAAGGGGTCGACATGCCTCTTAATGACTTAACAAGCGAATGGCGTCTGATGGCTGATCTGTATGCCTTAGCAATCGAATTGGATCGCGTTCGATTCGGTTCTCTTACATTTCTAGCCGCAGGGGAACGACTTCGTATCAAGGGCGATTACACTTACAACGACAAAAAAGTTTTTGAATTCGATGATGAAAAACAATTGAGGCAATCAGGCTCCGGAGGATGCTCTCATGAATGGTGGCATCAATTCAAAGAGAAAAATGAGAACAAGCAACTGCGGGCTCATGCTCACATGAAAATGCGAGAAATTGCTTACTTCCTGACTCGTCTTGATCAATCAAAAGAAGCGAATGGGAAGTCAATTTTAGAAAACTCACTGATCACCATCTCCACAGAATCTGGAGATGGACGTCATAACAATGTCAAACGCGAACTCTCAGGAATTTTCCATGCAATCACCGGAGCAAACAATCGCTTCAAAACAGGCCAAATTCTCGATGTCGGTGCAGAAGGTATCGATGTTTACAACACGATGCTCCAGGCAATGGGAGCAAAAGAAAAACTCGGCCCAAACGATCGCGAGTTCAAATCAATCGACGCAATTCGCGTTTAATTACAGCGGTTTCGTTCGGCTTCTGCTGACAAGCCACCTGAGCCAAACGATAATCCCCAGACTAAACACTGACTGAGTGCAAGGCTCCCAAACCCTGCGAACGAAGGGTGGCTGGGGACAGGTTGTCGTTATTGAGGTTATATTTTTGTAATGGCTTCCCGACAATCTGCCCCCAGAGCATCTGGAATACTGCACAACCTGGGGGGGGGGAAATCACCGATTAAACTTCGTATGAGTATTTCAACTCATTGCGGTGATTTGTCCCCAGGCACCCGGTGTAGCCATGATAGACATCAATCCCAGCTGCGTTTCCAAAAGCATCATGCAGAGCTGCATCAATCGGAGAGGCAGCAACCAACGCAGCCATGCGGGGCATGGTTGCATTGATACAAACTCGCTTCGCCATCGGAATCATGTCGGGTTCAAGTCGCCAGAACAGATCGATTGGATGTGCAAACTCGTTGGTGTTTTCGATATGCTTGCACCACTGGATGACATAATCTTTCATCAACTTTTCAGCTGTTGCATGACCAGCCGATATTTGCGGCCAGGCCCAGACACCAGCCAGGAAAGTCGCCCCCACCCCCCCCAACCTTCAGATAATTGCCCAGCACGATTCTCGACCTTTGCACGCACATGACAATACAATGGATTATCCATGACGACTCCACCAAACTTCAAAGGAGTGCAAGCTTTTTCGAATGAATAAATGGTTGAAGTGAATTGGCGACCTCTGCAACGCTGCCTAAATATTTACCACGCAAAACCGCAGCTGCGGTTGTCATAATCATCAGCGTAACCAGAAGCATAATCACAGAGCCGACTCGTGCATCTGCCAATCCGCGATTTATGTTTTCTTTGGTCCAGCCTTTGAACCGCACGAGCCATGCAGACTTCGCGTTTCCAATCGAAATAGCCCCCACCATAAATTGCAGGGTCGTGGTGAGTATGCCAACCTGTACGCAGCGGATACCTACAAGTCAAAAGCATCACTCGCGTGGTACTGCNAACGGGGGTGACATAAAACATGGTGCTGACGACACATAGCGAAGTGATAACAAAACGAATGCAATTGTTGGTCCTTCTCATTTCCTTTTGTTTGTGCTCATCGAATTCTCATACTGGTAGTTTAGACTTTTAGGATTACAAGTAATCGAATCAGTATCCAAGGCAAACGGACCATATAATAATGCCCCAAATAATAATGAATTGAGAAAATACGAGCAGAGGGTGGATATTCTGGCCTGCCTTGAAATGAAAGCCTGTTCTAACGAAACAGACCGGTTGTTGGAGAACTGCCTGTTTTTTTCAAAATCTTTTCATACAGACGAATTCGTAATGAAATCCAGATAGAATTCCGGCACTAAAATACAATAGAATTAATCAACAACAATCTGCATGACTTAATAAATTGATATCAGACAACATAGAGAAGGATTAACCATGACAGCGACAAGACGAAATCATCAATGGAGAACTCACCTGCTGAGGCAATTGGGGGGACTGGTTTTTTGTGTCATCGTAGCCTCTTCCTTTAACATGGCGATTGGGGCAGATGCCTACAAACTGAAAGTGGTCACGGATCGTACAGATGCAATTTATAAAACAGGTCAGCAAGCCACGTTTATTGTCAGCGTAACTCAAGCAGGTCGTCCGGTGACTCAAGGTGATATCAGTTATATTGTTGATGACTTCATCACACAATATCCCCCTGCAAACGATTACCCGAAAGGTAAGCTAGACCTTAATGATGAAGCAGGCATTTCTGTGACAAGTTTGAAACCAGTTTTCTTGCGATGTCGGGTCACTTACCGAACACCAGATAATAAACAAATTCA
>JAESQE010000324.1 GCA_016765335.1 Planctomycetaceae bacterium | reverse complement strand
GCCAGACGAAAAGCAGCGGCGTGATGATCTTGCAGAAGTTTGCCAAGACGCTGGAAGGCTTGAACAATAAAATCAAAACCCTGAAACGAACAGCCTACGGCTACCGAAACCAGCAGTATTTCAAATTAAAGATCCTGGCGATCCATCAAGCGAAACACGCATTAGTCGGATGAACCGTAAATTGCTCCCGATGGTTCTCATCACATTTTATTACCGATTGGATTTACTGGAACTTGTACGAGCCTGTTGGCTTCTTCCATTACCGTAGTAAACTGCTGGGTCATCAATGATAAACTCGGTAGTCCAAGTTTTTCCGTCGTCGTTGTTGACGACATTAAAGAACATCGTTGTAAAGGTTTCTGCCTTATATCCATAAGGCTGTTGCGAGGTGATTCGATCTTCTTTCGTTAAATTGTCAACTCCCGGGCTGGCGTAATAGTGAACCGCCCCATCTGAAGTGAAAGACATTCCCAAAGTCCACCAACCTGGCTGATGAATAGAAGGGCCGGGAATGACGTTTCCGTTGCGATTCCCTCGAATGACAAGCATTGCAGAGTCTTTGCTATGTTTTGGATCTGTTTTGCTGTGGAATTGAATAAACATTCCAGGCCAGTAAGCTTCGGTTTTCATCACATCACCAGATCGTTGCAAACGCCTAAACAGGCCTCTGCGCATCGTCTTCTCAGCTTCATCGTCGACAATTGTTGTTCTCAGGTCAGCACGGACCCCAAAGTGTGCACCGCTACGATTTTCCCATTCATCCCAAGGTGGTAGGTAAACTCGTACAACGCAACTTGGTATTCTCGATACTGCAATTGATCGTGATGCCAGCAACAAATCGTCCTGTTGTTGCGTATGAGACAATCGGCCTGGAATACCCGTGTGCTTCGACTTGATAGCCAACGAATAAATACTGCCTGGGATACCTCCGGGTGGTGTTTCAACCCGAACGATTGAATCTGGAGTGCCTCGTTTGGGGCCTTCTCGCCATTTTTTGTTTGCAGAAACCCCGACCGGAGATCGTAATTTTTCATCCTGTTCGCGGCTGCTTTTCGGATGATTGTAAGTGAATTTCCAGTTTCCAGTTTCAAAATTGTCACTCTGGGCACTGACTCTCACCCCACTGCCGGGCACATGTTGAGCCTGACAGGTTCCGCAAATTGTGACTGCCACTAGAAGTGCTGTGCCACGTATCATCGACGATAACATTGCTTGTTCCCCTCCCTGAGGTTGAGCTAAAAACTCTATTATTTATGTTGTCTTACGCTTTTCGTTAACAGGTGGGT
The DNA here is from genome assembly GCA_016765335.1 of Planctomycetaceae bacterium. GTDB lineage: Bacteria > Planctomycetota > Planctomycetia > Planctomycetales > Planctomycetaceae > Rubinisphaera. Next base: position 3,757 of record JAESQE010000324.1, on the reverse strand, counting down.
TGAGAGGGGATCTCCAAATCTCCTCCCCCAACGTCCCGTATTTTCACAACGAAGCTGCAAACGGATCTCTCTCTATGATAGATCTCCCGTCCCTGCGTATCAATTGTATCGGTTATTGTAATTATCAGGATCAGTAAAATTCGTAAACTATCCATACCAAACTCAATTAAGGAACCCTCTATTAAATTGGTTCTCCCCCTTACGAAAGGGGAATGAGAGGGGGGGGGTGAACTGTTTTTTATCACCAAACGGTATTCGAGAATCTCTGGGATTCAATGAATAGAGGTTCGCGGAAATATCTCCCGATTTTCCGGGCTGGTTTCAATCTCACACGCAAACACGATACAGTGGGGAGATTACCAATGACTGCCCATGACTCCTTTAGGATAACTCCTGCAAATGCGAATCGCTCGGATAACAACTGTTCTTACTCTGCTGCTTTTCCTTCATTGTTCTTTTGTCCAAGCAGATGGCCCCAAAGACAACATCCCCACACAGGTTCGCCTGGTTCCTCCATTAGGAATCGAACTTTCCGTAGCAGATCGGGAGCACTTGGTTCAAGGGCAAAAAAAGCTGTATCTGCAAATTGCTAAACTGAAAAAAAGTACCGACGCACGGATTCTTTCACTGATTCCAGATGTCGAAATATTCGCTCGGGCCGTTCGAGATGGCGTTGCTCATCGAGAACTGTTTTCACTTGGCGATGTTGTCTCAGCCAGGAAGGTGCTTGCTGAAGGATTGAGTCGAGCACAAGCACTCCAAAAAGGACAAGCCCCCTGGGCAACACAAACAGGACTTGTGGTACGCGGATATCGTTCACGCATTGACCAAACAGTGCAGCCCTACGGCTTGGAGATTCCCCTCAGCTACCGATTTGACGGGAATACAGAGCATCGCCTCGATTTGTGGTTTCATGGTCGGGGCGAACGATCCACCGAACCTCTTTTTATCGCACAGCGAATGAAGCGATCAGGACAGTTCAAACCCAAAAACTCAATCGTACTACATCCTTATGGTCGGTATAGTAACGCTTTCAAATTCGCGGGAGAGATTGATGTTCTCGAAGCCCTTGAACACGCTCAACAGTTTTATCGTATTGATGAAGATCGAATCAGTGTGCGTGGTTTTTCCATGGGAGGTGCCGGCTGCTGGCAGATGGCGATTCATTATTCAGATCTGTTCTTTGCAGCCAATCCCGGTGCTGGTTTTTCAGAGACCCCGGAATTTCTGAAATTCTTTCAACAGGAAACATTGTCACCTACGTGGTACGAGAAAAAACTTTGGCATATGTACGACTGCACTGATTACGCTTTGAATTTGTTCCAACTTCCCACCGTTGCTTACAGTGGCGAACTGGATATCCAAAAGCAGGCAGCAGACATTATGGAACTGGCCCTGGCTAAAGAAGGCCTGCGTCTGACTCACGTCATCGGACCAGATACAAAACACGCGATTCATCCCGGAGCAGCAAAGATTATCTCAGCAAAAATGGAAGGCCTGGCTAAACGCGGGCGAGTATCAATCCCTCAGGAAATACGATTTGTCACTTACTCACTAAAATACAACCGCATGCATTGGTTAACAATTACGCACTTAAAGGAACATTGGGAGCAGGCTCGTGTGACAGGAAAACTGTTTCCCGAAGAGAATCGAATCGTTTTGAATGTTCAAAACCTTAAGGAGTTGAAGTTTCAATTCCGTGCAGGAGAATCACCCTTTACCCCAGATCGTCCGGTGCGAATTATGATCAATGAAATAGGAAAAGGTTCCAGACGAGTTGGAAGTGGGGGAGTGGTTATTGCTTCGCAGCCGGAATCCGACCGTTCTTGGAGCTGTGATATTTATCATAATGGCGGCAGTTGGGTTCTGGGGAAGTTACCAGTCAAAGACCTGCAAAAAAAGCATGATCTGCAAGGGCCAATCGATGATGCATTCATGAGTTCGTTTTTAATTGTTGTCCCCACGGGAAAAGCCTGGAATAAAAAACTGGGAGCCTGGTCGATTTCTGAGCAAACGCATTTGATCAAAGAATGGCGACGACATTTTCGAGGCGATGCTCAAGTTGTCAAAGACACCGAATTGACAGCCGAGCAAATTGCAAATTCCCATCTCATCTTCTTTGGTGATCCAGCAAGTAATGCTGCATTGGGAAAAATAGTCAATCAACTTCCATTGAGTTGGAGTAAGCAAGAACTGGTTGTGAATCAAAAGAAATACGATGCTGCTCATCATGCACCGATCATGATTTATCCTAACCCAGCGAATCCTGACAAATACATTGTCATCAACAGCGGCTTCACGTATCGAGAATTTGCTTACTTAAATAATGCCAGACAAGTTCCCAAACTACCTGATTGGGCTGTGATTGATCTCAGGACTCCAGCCGATTCTTTGTGGCCGGGAAAAGTTGTTGATGCAAACTTCTTTGACGAACAATGGAAATACAAATCAGAATAACACGACTAGCCTTGACTACTTTTAATAATCAAACAGTCTTCAAGAAGCTCTGGGATTCATTTTTCAGAGGTTCCCTATTTTTAATATCAATAAACAACAAAAGGATAGAACGATGGATTTGAAGGATAAAACAGTTGTCATTACCGGAGGAGGTTCTGGAATTGGAGCNGCGATTGCAATTGGTCTGGCAGAACTTGGAACACGTGTCGTGATTGCTGGTCGAGATTTAGAAAAGTTGCAAAAGGTTTGCAAACTACATCCCGAGCATATTTCTGCCATCGCAACCGATGTCGCAAATCGAGAAAGTTCCACTGAGCTAATCAACCAGGCCACAAATTCTTTGGGACAAATTGACGTATTAATCAACAGTGCTGGGACCAATGTGCCCAACCGAATGATGCACAACCTGGACCCGGCTGATTGGGACAAAATGATGGGAGCGAACGCCACCGGAGCTTTTAATTGCATTCGAGAGGTTTTGCCACAAATGAGGCAGCGTAAAGATGGAGTCATCATCAATATTTCATCGATTTCCGGACTTCGAGCCGCTGCCCTGGGAGGAGTCGGATACAACGCCAGCAAGTTTGCAATTTCGGGCCTGGGGATGTCCGTAGGCGACGAAGTTCGAGAAGAAGGGATTCGCGTTACCAATATTTATCCAGGCGAAGTCGATACTCCAATTTTAGCCAATCGCCCCAGCCCGGTATCTGATGAACATCGCGCAAAGATTCTCAAACCAGAAGATGTTGCAGCGACCGTATTAATGGTGCTCAATCTCCCCCCCCGTGCTCGCGTCCCTGAACTCACCATCATGCCGACTGTGCAATCATTTGTGTGATCTTTTACAGTTTACTTAACTATTTATTGTGCATAATTCGTCGATAACTTCCGAAATTCGCAGGACTGCATTCATAAAAGAGTGCGGGCCTATGAATATGTTGATTTAAGATGACTTTTACAGACCAGCGCGAGTCATGGTTTAACACGCAGATAAGCACGAATTATGTTTTAGTATTTGTGCTTATCTGTATCGGAATTGTTTCTGTGGCCAGCAAGAGGAAAGATCCTGATCAGCTATGATTGACTTAGATACCAAGCTCAACTGCATGGAAGTCCGCGGGGGCTTTCATGCTGCCAATGATTTTTATTCGACCGCGGGCCTGAATATCTGGCTGTATTCTCAACCTCATGAACAAGACACCTCTGGCGGAGATGTCTATTCGCTTTCGTCGTGCGCATCAGGAAGAATTTCTCGAATTTTATTAGCCGATGTCAGCGGTCACGGCAAGAAAATCAAGCA
>JAESQE010000323.1 GCA_016765335.1 Planctomycetaceae bacterium | reverse complement strand
ATCCCCGGACCTTTGGGGGAGTTTTGTGATTCGAAAGGTTCAGCATCAAGTTCTGATTGGTTGGGATCAACTGAGCTTGAAGAAATGTTTTTGCGAAAAAGCATTACGTCATCCTGTCCACACGAGATTCTTGCAGCTAGCGATCAGAAGAAAAGTCTGAACGTAAGTAGAAAGAATCTGAATTTAAAAAGGAGTCATTAACAACAAACGAAATGCCCGCAAAAAACTGGTTGAAACCACACCTCGCTAGAATGGGAGGTTTTTTGATAACAGGGAACCGCTATGAATTCAAAGGGAGCACAGACATTCCTGTCTGTGTCGTTTGAGCATGCCTTAATTCAAGGCAGACAAGAATGTCTACCCTCCACTAGTAATGTCTTTTGAATTCATAGCGGTTCCCAATATTCCAACCAATCAGATTATAACCAAGCTCTACCTGAGCAAACCAGTGGAATTTGAAGAAAACGTCGGCTTATTCAAGCATTTCGTGACCGGGTAGCTCATACGATCCCGTTCAGGGTCGTGTGAGTGCCGCAGGCACCTGAGGATGAGACAAGTTGCTTTGCTTACAAAAAACATTTTGAGTAAGTCAAGAAAAATCATCAAACCGCAAAACAGTCATCTCAATAGCATCAATTGACTCGTAATAATAATTCCTCTTGTTGCTACGCAACCCTGAACGGGATTGTCTGGGCTACTCGCTTTCATCCGATCTTATTGCCTCGCTCTATTTAAGGGACATTCGTGTCACTATTCTTTGAATAGAGAGACGTTTCGGTGTTGAGAACCAAGACCTGAAGGTATAATTAAGGGGGTGGCTGAAGGTGTTTTTCAGTCTCTGCGTCGGTTAGTCAACGAGTCAATTGCATCCTGTTGAGAACTCTTCATGAGATTACTGAGTTACAATATTCATAAAGGGATTGGCGGCAGAGATCGGCGGTATCAGCTGCATCGCATTATTGATGTGATTGAACACGAGAACCCCGATATCATTTGCTTGCAGGAAGTCGACCACAACGTCAAGCGTTCAAAGTTTGACCATCAGCCCGAGTTGCTTCAGGAATATTTCGGATACCAGGCAGCTGACTTCCAATGGAATCACAAAGTGAAATCGGGAGGTTATGGCAACTACGTTCTTTCCAGATACCCGTTTCATCAGGTTTCGCATGTTTGCCTGAAGCTGATTCATCGTAAAAAACGGGGAGCACAAGTTGTCTGGATTGATTCTCCTGAAGGAGAGTTCGTGCTTGTGAATATGCATTTAGGCTTGGCAGAGAAACAACGGCAGAATCAGGTTTCTCATTTGTTCACACAAAAAGAATATCGCCAGCACGAAGATTTACCGGCTCTGATCGTGGGAGATTTTAACGACTGGCGAAATCAATTAAGCAAAGGGCAGTTCGAGCCGCACGGTTTTACGCAAGTGACCCGCCCGCCATCCCGGTTCCGTTCTTTTCCCGCTTACTTACCGATGGGTGCTCTTGATAAAGCGTTTATCAAAGGAAAAATTCAAATCCACGAAGCGCGTGTCGTCCGCAGTCCATTAACACACGTCGCTTCGGATCATCTGCCGCTGGTGATTGACTTTCATTTGAAAGCGGCACCTCATTAAATCGTAAAAACAGGCACTATTTTCACTTGATTGGAATCCTATGATTGACTCGATTCGGATATACGATATCGTAGAAGGAGCTGGGGTCAAATAGGACAAAGCGACACGATGGCAAAAATTCATCCAAATAAAGAAATCAGCGCCGCTATTGAGTATGCTCTGGAAAACGGATACCGTTTTGAAAAATCAAACGGGCATGCTTTTGGGCGTTTACTTTGTCCTCACAACCATCGTGATGGTTGCTCAATGCAGGTTTGGAGCACGCCACGAAGTCCAGAAAATCATGCAAGGCGGATTGTTCAATTTATTGACAATTGCCCACATAAATAATCAGGAGGGTGTCAGGTGAAAACTCATCGTTTTATTATTTACTTTTCAGGGTGCAACGAACTTTCCAGCGAACTTGCGAATGCCGTTTATGAAGCTGGTTGTGATGACGGTTCGCTGAGCCTGTCCGAGTTTCGATTTCGTGTCTGCTTTGACCGGGAAGCTGAGTCGTTTGCCGATGCAGTCTTCTCTGCTTTTCGAGATCTGAAAAAAGTCCCACGACTTCAGGTGACTGAAATCGAAGCCGAGTCCGAAGAAGATATGCACGATGTCGGTCTGATGAATCGAATGCTCAAAATACAGCAAGAGGCTTCTGCTGTTTAATTAAGCTATAGCTTAATGTATTGTTAAAGCTTTGCGACGGTCTTGAGTTTTACGAAACTCAGTACCACGATAAAATCGTTGGGATACGCATCCGCTATCCCAGCTTACAAAAATGTACCCACTCTACGCTACTAGAGCAGCTAAGCATTCTAGCTATTTACTTCTGGAGAGTCCCAAACCAACGAGAAAGTGATGACGCAAATTCCAGCCGTTAACGGCTGGGAGATGTACCAGAAATTAACGAGGAGGTCAGAAATCGTAATAATTGTTATTTGCCAGCTTGGTAGTTCAACCCCGAACCCTCTAAAAGAGTCTTTCCATTTAGGAACAACCAGAAATGCAAATAAATTGAAGCCAATAAGAAAGAGTGTAAGCAATACTGCTAACGAGCCGATTATTAGTTTTCCCATGTTGCGTTTCCTCAATTAAATCGGTGCCTACTTCGCAATTGATGAAGCGATGTTTGGGCTGAATGGATTCACGATGACCTCTCTGGTTTTGGGGATGACGATCAGGTCCATATCTTCCATCGGAATTGCTCCAAGTAATGGTTGGTCTCCCATGACTAATGCGCCCGCAAAGCCGATTCTGTTTTGGTAACGTAATTCGATAGGGCCGACATAGGGCACCAGCTTCTGGCTGCCATCGGCAAGTGTCACTTCTTTTTTATCGATTTCCTCAAGTTTTAACTGGATTTGGACATGCTCCGGAATGCATAGATGGACTGCTCCAGTGTCTGCTAATGCATCGACTTCTAAGGGGACTAGATCTGGAAGCCTTGGGTTACGTAATTGAATTTTAGCGGTAGTTAAACCCATTGATCTCTCCTTGAAATCTAATAAAAAAGGCGAGCCAAGGTTTGTCGCCCTGGCTCGCCTTGTCAAATTATTATACCAGGTGTTACGCCTGTTTCATGGTCTCAGAAAGAATTTTTGAGGTGCTTTCTCGCATGATACGTGGATCGACCTGTTCTCCTTTTTGGAGAGTGGCTCGCACGGCTTTTCCTGAAATGAAGACTGGTTTCTCGTCGGAATGATTTTCCATCAAATCGACGCGTCCCAATGATTCGTAGAAGGCAGCAAAGCCAACGTTGATCGGTTTGATTTGCAGATCGCCAGCAAGATTGTTGAAAATCTCTTGAGCATCGAAATCGCCCCAGATTGCAGTTCCATCAGCAAACGGTGCATCTGCATGTTTGCGACCAATCACGATGTTAGTGTAACCGTAATTTTGACGGTAGATGCCGTGCATGACAGCTTCTTTAGGACCGCCGTAGAACATTTTGATATCCAGGCCAAGCAGGATAACACGATCTGAAACTTCTTCGTTGCGTGGTCCCCAGAGTTCAGGATCGCTGTCGCCTTCACCCAATGCGCGGTCTGAAATTAGTTTGTTGTAGGTTTGCATACGAATTTCTGCATTGACGTCGTCCCCTTTGGTTTCGCCAATGAGTGGATTCAATATTGCTCCAGCATTTTTACCTTCGCGGATCAATACTTCTAAAGCATAGACCATTGCGTATTCATGAGCACGGTGCAGCGGGTTACGAGTTTGGAATGCAACAACAGCATCCCAGCCTTTTTCTTTAACCAATGCGCGAGTTTCACGTGGGGTTAAAACAGAATCTCCAAATGCAGCATTCTTTGGTTGAGGAATTGCACGAACAGTTCCGCCCAGCAGATGCGTCATGTCTTTATCCCCTTCGAGCACCATGTTGGCTCCGGGGTGGTCTGTGCGATCAGTTCCGTAAACGGAGCTGAGATATTTTGGTTTATCCCATTCGAACACATCGCTGATTTCCAGTGTTCCTGCGATTTTTCCTTCAGGGCAGGTCAAAGCAACGGTTTGTCCGGCTGAGAGCTGAGCTGCGAGTTCGGAAGTAACAGGGAAAGAAACTGGAATTGTCCAGGCGTATTTTTTCCCGTTGTTTTCAATAACAGATTCATCAAGAACCAGATTGTAGGTTGCGCTATCCATTGGTCCGGTTAACGGGCTGAGTGTTCCGTCGGCAAAGCGGAACAAGCTGGAAATGTCTGCCTGAGACATTGGAACTTGTGTCAATGAAGCTGCGTCGCTAAGAAACTGATCAATCTGGTCAGCAGGAACAGTACAGCAAACCGGCTCTGATAAACCGCCATGGGGGGAAATTAAATCACTCATAATTAGCTCTGGCTACTCACTATCTGCATAAAAAGGTTGATTCACAATGACTCTCAATAAGCGGACTTACGTTGTGACCGCTGCATGATCAATGTTTGGGGATCTTATCATCATTTCTTGCAAAACAGTAGCTCTAGTCCCTTATTGAAGATGTAAAAAAGGATTCGAGGGGCACGTTGAGTGTCGTTGCGTGCACGTGTCGTTGTTCTTGCTGTGTCTTTTGATATTAATGGAAGTTCCCATAACATAGCTGTGTCGCATATTCTGTGAGTTGGATTATATAATAACTGGCTATTGTTATTGAGAAGATTAAGGGGGATTGGGCTGGAAAGATTGGGTAATGATCCCTCTTTTTGTTGCTCCAATCTTAAAATTCAGAGAATTGGAGGGAAAAACCTAAGTATGAGTCTGAGGCTTGGATTATAGGGTATACTAGGTTTTTTTCGTCTGGTTGGCCTATGGCATAGTACGTCATAGGTTCGAAAAAGATGTGGGGTGATTTGAAATAGGATATTTTTTTGCTACTTATAGGCTACCTCTAACAATTCATTTTTCGGTTGATTGTTTATTTCGTGGGTCTGATTTTCAAAAAA